>NZ_JANLOF010000070.1:0-72548 GCF_025466135.1 Pseudomonas sp. 14P_5.3_Bac1
AGAGAGTGGGTTTTTTTATGACAAAAAGTGTGTGATTGACACACCGCCATCGCCGGCAAGCCAGCTCCCACAGGAGACTGCATTTCACGGTCAGGAAGGCGCGTGTTCCGGTCGTTGCTGACGCTGCGCCACCCAGAACTCCACCAGCTCGCGCAACTGCGACAACTCCACCGGTTTGGCCATATGCCCATCCATCCCGGCCTGGCGCGCGCGCTCTTTATGTTCCGAAAGGATATGCGCGGTCAGTGCGACCACCGGCGTTCGAATGCGTTGGTGGCTGACTTCCCACGCGCGCAATTGCTGGGTGGCGGAAAAACCATCGAGGATCGGCATTTCACAGTCCATCAGCACCAGGTCGTAACGCTGAGCCTTCATCGCCTCGAGGGCTTCTTCGCCATTGCTGGCGGTATCCGGGTTGAGGTTGAGCTTGCCGAGCATGCCGCGGATCACTTTGGTGGAGATGCTGTTGTCTTCGGCCACCAGGATGCGGAAGTCGGCCGGCACGGTCACCGCTGCCGGCGCGCTGATGGCCGCGCGCGGCTGCACCACGCCTTTGCTGCGCTGAGTCAGTTCATCGGCCAGCGTGGTCTTGAGCGTGTAGCCGGCGACCGGCTTGGCGAGGATGCGCTTGATCCCGCAGTTGCGCGCGATGATCTTGCTCGGCGCGTTGCTGATACCGGTGAGCATGATCAACAGGATGTCGTGGTTCAGGCTCGGGTCTTCCTTGATCTTGGCGGCCAGTTGCATACCGGTCATGCCGGGCATGTTCTGGTCCAGCAGGACCACGTCGAAGTAGTCGCGCAGGTGCGCCTTGGTGCGCAGCAACGCCAGGGCTTCTTTGCCGGACGGCACGGCGCTGACGTTCAAGCCCCAGGCCGTGCATTGCTGCACCAGCACTTTGCGGCAGGTGTCGTTGTCGTCGACCACCAGCACCCGTGCGCCTTTGAGCGGGCCGTCGAGGTCGGAGGTCGGGTGTTCCAGGCGTTCCGGGTCCAGCGGCAGGGTCAACCACAAGGTGCTGCCCTGATGGCTGCCGCTCTTGATGCCGAACTCGCCATTCATCAACAGGATCAGTTGTCGCGCGATCACCAGGCCCAGGTGGCCGCTCAAGCGCGTGGCCGAGAGGAAGTTCTTGCTGTGCAGTTCGCTGTGCAGCAACGCGTCGCGCTCGGCGGCTTCCATCGGCAGGCCGCTGTCTTGCACGGCAATGCGCAGGCGCGGCTTGGTGCTGCGTTCGTCGAGTGCAACGACGATCAGCACTTCACCTTCGTCGGTCTTTTGCAGGGCATTTTCCAGCAGGCTCAACAACGCCTGGCGCAGACGCGTCGGGTCACCGCTGATCACGCGTGGCACCTGAGGCTGGATAAAGCTGATCAGTTCGACGTTCTGTTGCTCGGCCTTGGCGCGGAAGATACTCAGGCAGTCTTCGATCAATGCGTTGAGATCGAACTGCACGTCGTCCAGCTCGATCTGCCCGGACTCCAGCTTGGAGATGTCGAGAATCTCGTTGATCAACGTCAGCAGTTCGTTCCCGGCGCTGTGGATGGTCTGCACGTAGTCACGCTGCTTGACCGACAGCGGCGTGCCCAGCAGCAGCTCGGTCATGCCCAGCACGCCGTTCATGGGGGTGCGGATTTCGTGGCTGATCTTCGCCAGAAACTCGGCTTTGGCGGCGATCTCGGCATTGCTGGCCGCCAGGTCGCGGCTGAGGCTGAAGCGCGCTTCGACAATTGCGCGCTGGCGTTCGCCCAGGGCCAGGCTCATCAGCAGGCCGCTGAGGCAGATAAAACCGAGCAGCGTGACGATCAAGCCTTGCGGTGCCACCAGCGTCAGGCCGAGCAGGGCTGGCAGGATTATCAGTGTGCCGATGTTGAACACCACCATGCCCGCCACGAACAAACGTGCCGGCCGGTAGCCTTTCTGCCAGTGGTAGGCCGAGACAAACAGCATGCTCAGACCGGCCAGGGCCACCAGGGCGTAAGTGATGATGTTCAGCGGCAAGGTGTTGACGAACAACAGCAGCAGGCCGCACAGCACGATCAGCAGGATGTCGGCCATCAACAGTTTGTTCAGCAGGTGCGGGCCCAGCGGCATGAAGAACCGATAGGCGAACATCAGCCCGCACGGCGCGGTCAGCAGCAGGGCGAGGTAGGCGCCCGGGGTCTGGACAGCGTGCCAGTTCGGCAGCCACGGCCCCACCAGGTTGAGCAACAGTGCCAGGCTCAACATCAAGAGCAACTCGCAGGCCGCCAGCCACAGGCTGCTGCGCGAGCGGTGGTAGGCGAAGCGTGTGAGGTTGTGCAGGATCAGCATCAGCAGGCAGCCGAACAACAGGCCGTAGATCAGCGTCTGGTTCTGGTCGGCGGCAGCCAGTACGGCCGGTTCCAGGGTGATATAGGGGCGCAGTTCGTGTTCCGACACCAGGCGCAGGTACACCTCAAGGGGTTTCTGGCTCTGGGGCATCGGCAGCATGAAATCGCTGCTGGGCAGCGGGCGTTCTGCCTGCGGCTGGCGGGTGCCGGTACTTTGTTGTTCCACCAGGGTGTCGCCGTCCAGTACATAGAGGCTCAGGTGGGACAGGTCGGGAGCAAATACCCGCAGCACTTGCTCGTGCTTGCCAGGTTGCAGCTTGAAACGTACCCACAACGCACCGTCCGGCTCGGCGGCGGTAATCCGGTCCAGTTCGATGGGGCTAAATTGATTGGTGTAACGGGCGGAGCGGATATCGCTCAGTTGCAGGTCGGCCTGTTCATCAAGCAATACTGCCCATCCACTGCCTTGCGCGGCGGCCTGGGCCGGGAACAAGCAGAGCAGGGTCAGCAGACTGACTGTGAAACCTATGGCGATCCTGAGCCAGCGCACGGCGAAATCCCTTCGTAGGTTGATTGCACGGGTTAACTATGCGCGGGGCGACGTGGGTACGGCAAGGGCCAAAGGCCCTTGCCTAACCGAACGGATAGCGACTGGAGGGCAGCTGCTTATTGGTTCTCGCCACGTTCACGGGCAATGGCGCGGTAGCCGATGTCCGTGCGGTAGAAGCAACCTTTCCAGTCGATTTTCGCGGCCAGCTTGTACGCCTGTTGCTGCGCGGCGTCGACACTGGCACCCATTGCGGTGGCGCACAATACACGGCCACCTGCGGTTACAACCTTGCCGTCCTTGAGCGCGGTGCCCGCATGGAACACCTTGCCTTCCAGCGTAGCAGCTGCGTCGAGGCCTTCAATCACGTCGCCCTTGGCGTAGTCGCCAGGGTAACCACCGGCCGCCAGCACAATGCCGACGCTCGGACGCGGGTCCCATTGCGCTTCAACCTTGTCCAGCGCCTGAGCCAGCGCAGCTTCCACCAGCAGCACCAGGCTCGACTGCAGACGCAGCATCACCGGTTGGGTTTCCGGATCACCAAAACGGCAGTTGAACTCGATGACTTTCGGGTTACCGGCTTTGTCGATCATCAGGCCGGCGTACAGGAAGCCGGTGTATACATTGCCTTCGTCGGCCATGCCGCGCACGGTCGGCCAGATCACCAGGTCCATCACGCGCTTGTGTACATCGGCGGTGACCACTGGGGCAGGGGAGTAAGCACCCATGCCGCCGGTGTTCGGGCCGCTATCGCCGTCGCCGACGCGTTTGTGGTCCTGGCTGGTGGCCATCGGCAGTACGTTCTTGCCGTCGACCATCACGATAAAGCTGGCTTCTTCGCCGTCGAGGAACTCCTCGATGACCACGCGCGAACCAGCGTCACCAAATGCGTTGCCGGCGAGCATGTCGCGCACTGCATCTTCGGCTTCTTGCAGGGTCATCGCCACGATCACGCCTTTACCGGCGGCCAGGCCGTCGGCCTTGATGACGATCGGTGCACCTTTTTCACGCAGGTAAGCCAGGGCCGGCTCGATCTCGGTGAAGTTCTGGTAGTCGGCAGTCGGAATCTTGTGGCGTGCCAAAAAGTCCTTGGTGAAGGCTTTCGAGCCTTCCAGTTGGGCTGCGCCGGCGGTCGGGCCGAAGCAGTCCAGGCCGCGGCTGCGGAACAGGTCGACGACGCCGGCCACCAATGGCACTTCCGGACCGACGATGGTCAGGGACACGTTCTTCTCGGCGAAATCAGCCAGCTGCTCAAGGGCCAACACGTCGATGGCGACGTTTTCGCACTTGGCTTCAATGGCGGTGCCGGCGTTGCCGGGTGCGACGAATACTTTCTGGACGCGCGGGTCCTGGGCAACTTTCCAAGCCAGGGCGTGTTCACGGCCACCGCTGCCAATGATCAAAACATTCATTTCAAAACCTCAAATTCTGTAGGCGCTGCACGAGCGCTTAAATGTGTAGCCGAGCTGATGTGGCGAGCGGGCTTGTCCCGCGTTGGGCTGCAAAGCGGCCCCAAAACCAAACACCGCAGATTGCCTGATGCACCGTGTTCTTCTTGATGGGGCTGCTGCGCAGCCCAACGCGGGACAAGCCCGCTCACCACAAAAGGCCCGCTCCCACATTTCGATCGAGTTGGATTAGTGGCGGAAGTGGCGCATGCCGGTGAAGACCATGGCGATGCCAGCTTCATCGGCGGCGGCGATCACTTCGGCGTCACGCATCGAGCCGCCCGGTTGAATCACCGCCGTCACGCCAGCCTTGGCCGCATTGTCCAGGCCGTCACGGAACGGGAAGAACGCGTCGGAAGCCATCACCGAACCGGCTACCTGCAAACCAGCGTGCTCAGCCTTGATCGCAGCGATACGCGCCGAGTTCACGCGGCTCATCTGGCCGGCGCCGACACCGATGGTCTGGCGGTTCTTGGCGTAGACAATGGCGTTGGATTTAACGTACTTGGCGACTTTCCAGGCAAAGATCAGGTCGTTGATTTCCTGCTCGGTCGGGGCGCGCTTGGTCACCACTTTGAGGTCGGCGCTGCCGATCATGCCGATGTCGCGGCTCTGTACCAGCAAGCCGCCGTTGACGCGTTTGTAGTCCCAGGCAGCAGCACGGTCAGCCGACCACTCGCCACAGGCCAGCAGGCGCACGTTGGCTTTGGCAGCGACGATGGCGCGGGCTTCTTCGCTCACGGACGGGGCGATGATCACTTCAACGAACTGACGCTCGACGATGGCTTTTGCGGTTTCAGCATCCAGCTCGCGGTTGAAGGCGATGATGCCGCCGAAGGCAGATTCGGTGTCGGTGGCGTAGGCCAGTTCGTACGCCTGGCGGATACCGCCTTCAGCGTCCGGGCTTACGGCGACGCCGCACGGGTTGGCGTGCTTGACGATCACGCAGGCCGGCTTGACGAAGCTCTTCACGCATTCCAGCGCGGCGTCGGTGTCGGCCACGTTGTTGTAGGACAGCTCTTTGCCTTGCAGTTGGGTCGCGGTGGCGATGCCGACTTCAGCAGGTTTGGCCTCAACGTAGAACGCCGCGCTCTGGTGCGGGTTCTCGCCGTAGCGCATTTCCTGGGCCTTGATGAACTGGCTGTTGAAGGTGCGCGGGAACTGGCTGCGGCCCTCTGTGCTCAGGGTCTCGGAGGCCTGGTTCACGGTGCCCATGTAGTTGGCGATCATGCCGTCGTAGGCGGCGGTGTGTTCGAACGCCTTGAGCATCAGGTCGAAACGCTGGGCGTACGTCAGGCCGCCGGCTTTGAGGCTTTCAAGCACGTTGGCGTAGTCGCTGGCGTTAACCACGATGGCCACGTCTTTGTGGTTCTTGGCTGCCGAGCGAACCATGGTCGGGCCGCCGATATCGATGTTTTCGATGGCGGTCGGCAGGTCGCAACCTGGCTTGTTGATGGTGGCTTCGAACGGATAAAGGTTAACGGCCACCAGGTCGATCGGCTTGATGCCGTGCTCGGTCATGATGGCGTCGTCGATACCGCGACGACCGAGGATCCCGCCGTGGATTTTCGGGTGCAGGGTCTTGACCCGACCGTCCATCATTTCTGCGAAACCGGTGTAGTCCGCGACTTCTACTGCGGCCACGCCGTTGTCCTGCAGCAGTTTGAAGGTCCCGCCCGTGGAGAGGATTTCCACACCCAGGGCTTCCAGCTCCCGGGCAAATTCGAGGATCCCGGTCTTGTCGGAAACACTGATCAAGGCGCGGCGGATCGGCAGGCGGGTAGTCTGGTCGGTCATTTCAATTTCCATCAAAAGCAAAGGAGTCAGCAAAAAAGGCGTCCGTTTTTACGCGGGCGCCTTTCTGGTTTGATTGAATGCTTACAGCAAATCGTACTGCTTGAGCTTTTTGCGCAAGGTGCCACGGTTGAGGCCCAGCAGCTCACTGGCTTTGGTCTGGTTGCCCTTGACGTAGTTCATCACGCTTTCGAGCAAGGGCGCCTCGACTTCGGAGAGCACCAGGTTGTACACGTCCGTGACGGAAGCGCCCTCTAGGTGGGCGAAATAATTGTGCAGCGCCTTCTCGACACTCCCGCGAAGGGTCTGGCCTTCTTCGCTCGGCGTGTTGAGGTGCTGTTTCAAATTGACGTTGTCGCTCACGGGTGTTGTTCCACTCACTAAAGTCTCGGTCATCATCGTCATGCGGCCACCCCCTCTCCGTCCCCTGTCCCCAGGCTCTTGTAACGCTCGCTGAAGAACTCACGAACGTTGGCGCACTGTGCTTCCGTATCATCCAAACGATTGAAGTGGGCGCGAAACTCCCTGGCGCCCGGCAAGGTTGCGAGATACCAGCCGACATGCTTGCGAGCAATGCGTACTCCCATCACGTCTCCATAGAAGGCGTGCAGGGCGGCCAGATGCTCTAGCAGAATACGTTCCACCTCGATCAGCTCCGGTGCCGGCATGACTTCGCCAGTACGCAGAAAGTGCTCGATCTCACGAAAAATCCATGGCCGCCCCTGGGCGGCCCGGCCAATCAACAAGCCATCGGCACCGGTTGCGTGCAGCACGCGCCGGGCTTTCTCGGCTGAGTCGATGTCGCCATTGGCAAAGACCGGGATCGACACCGCCTGCTTGATCGCGGCAATGGTGTCGTACTCGGCTTCACCGGTGTAAAGGTCGGCGCGGGTGCGGCCATGCACCGCCAGCGCTGTAATGCCTGCCTGTTCGGCGATCTTCGCCACCGTCAGGCCGTTCTTGTTGTCCCGGTCCCAGCCGGTACGAATCTTCAGGGTGACCGGCACATCCACTGCGGCGACAACGGCCTGCAGGATCTCGGCTACCAATTGCTCATCTTTCAACAGCGCGGAACCGGCGGCCTTGTTGCAGACCTTCTTGGCCGGGCAGCCCATGTTGATGTCGATGATTTGTGCGCCCAACTCCACGTTGGCCCGGGCCGCGTCCGCGAGCATCTGTGCATCGCCACCGGCGATCTGTACCGAGCGCGGCTCGGGATCACCTTCGTGGATCATGCGCATCCGCGATTTGCGGGTGTTCCACAAGCTCATGTCGCTGGTGACCATTTCAGAGACTACTAGACCCGCGCCCAAACGCTTGCACAGCTGACGAAAGGGCTGGTCGGTGACGCCCGCCATCGGGGCGAGGATCAAGCCGTTTTGCAATGTGTATGGGCCGATGCGTACCGCCGACATAGGACTTCCCTGTTGTGGGGCCGGATCATTAGAGTTCGAAAAAGGGTTGGCATGATACCCGCTCTCGATGACTGGATAAAGGCTGAATTGGATAAAATCTGAACAGTTATTTCTTTATCGCGGTCGGTTTGGTTGCGCAGCGCCCAGTCAATTATCTGCCGTCAAACCTCGGCGTGCGCGGCGCCTCACTCGGGCGAGTGGAAACTCAGGCTGTAATTCACGGCTTTATTGCCTGGGTCGAGGATATCCAGGGAAATATGGATGGGTGTCTGCGAAGGCATTTCGCTCACCCCGGCCAGCTCACCACTGAGGTATTCAGCCGGTTTGAAGCGACGACTGGCAATCAAGCCGCCGTTCAAATCGGCAAAGCGCAGCTCCAGCAGCGGGAAGGGCTGTGAGAACGTCGCGCGGTTATAGATGATTGCGTCCACCACCAGCGCCCCGGCGAACTCGGGATTGCTGCGCACCACCAGGTTGCTGCTCTTGATGTGGGCAATATCGACCCGTGATGGCACGGTGCAACCGAGGGTTGGACACAGTTGCTGGAACCACGGGCGATAGGCGTCCTGGCGAGCCAGGTCGTCGAATTGATAGGCGATGTACTGGCCCGCCAGACCCGCGGCGGCCAGCAGCACCAGGAGTATCCAGATGAGGCGACGGCCCCAGCTCGTCGGACGTTTCTGCGCATACAGGTGCAGCGGGTCGTCTTCCAGGTCCTGGAGTACATCGTCGTGAACGCTGGTTTCCGTGCGCGCACGCTTGCGCCGCGGTTGCGGGCGGTCTTCGGGTTCCGGCGCATCCGCCGCCGCCGTCAGAGGTGTGAACGGCGGGTCGAGGTCGTCATCGTCGTCGTCAGGTGGAGAACGCAGCGGGGGCTCATCGTCGATATCGTCGATGTTGAACGACATCGATGGCTCGGTGCGCTGCTTGGTCGCAGGCGTCCTGGCCGGTTCAGGCGCGTCTTCGCTTGGTTGGGTGCGCTCTTCTGGCGGCTCGCTGAACAGGCTGGCGGCCCATTTTTCTTCTTCGGCCTTGACGGTGTCGCGGCTGGCGCTGAGGGCATCTTCCTTTTGCCGGCGCTCGCTGCTCGCCTGGCGACGCTCCGCGCCGGGCGGTTGCGTGTGTTGAATCTCGCGGCGTTCAAGCTTGGCCAGTTCTTCGTCCAGGTCCAGGTTGTCCAGGTCCAGCTCTTCGGCGGTCCACTGTTTCTGGCTGATGGCCCGCGGTGCCTGGGGCACTGGCTCAACGGCGTGTTCGGCGACGCCTGGCTGCTCGGGTTCCGGCGCCGAGGTGCTGGCGCGCTGCTCCAGCAATTGGCGCGCGGCATTGAACACTTGCAGGCACGAGCCGCAGCGAACCACGCCACGGGCCACACTCAATTGAGCGTGGCTGACGCGAAAGCGCGCTTGGCAATGCGGGCACTGGGTGACGAAACTGTCGGTCATGCGGCCATCCGATTCAGGCAAGCGCTCATTCTAGCGCCGACGACCGCTGATGCGTACCCAGCCATCACGGTTGGCGATCGGATCCAGATCGAAATCCGCGGCGTAGGCCGCAGCCACGTCTTCACCTTGTTCGGCAAGAATGCCCGACAGCGCCAGGCGCCCCCCTGGCTTGACCAGGCTCGACAGTTGCGGAGCCAGGGAAACCAAAGGGCCGGCGAGGATATTCGCCACCAGCACATCGGCCTGCACCTGGGGCAATTGCTCCGGCAGGTAGAGGGGGAATTTGCCCTCAGGAATGTTGTTGCGCCCGGCGTTATCGCGGGAGGCTTCCAGGGCTTGTACGTCGATGTCGGTGCCGACGGCTTCCTTGGCGCCCAGCAGCAGGGCGGCAATTGCCAGGATCCCCGAGCCGCAGCCGAAGTCCAGCACGTTGCAGTCGGTCAGGTCCTGGCCGTCCAGCCATTCCAGGCACAGGGCGGTGGTCGGGTGGGTGCCGGTGCCGAACGCCAGGCCCGGGTCGAGCAGCAGGTTGACGGCATCTGGCTCAGGTGCGGCATGCCAGCTCGGTACGATCCACAGACGCTGGCCAAAGCGCATCGGCTGGAAGTTGTCCATCCAGCTGCGTTCCCAGTCCTGGTCTTCGATCACTTCGCTGTGGTGCTCAGGCAGCGGGCTGCCGGTGAGCAACTCCATATGGGCCAGCACGGCGGCGGCATCGGTGCCGTCTTCGAACAGGGCCAGCAAGTGGGTGTGCGACCACAGCGGCGTGGTGTTGAGTTCGGGTTCGAAGATCGGTTGGTCTTCGGCGTCCATGAACGTCACCGAGACGGCGCCGACTTCAAGAAAAGCGTCTTCGTAGGTTTCGGCTTGTTCTGGGCTGATGGCGAGACGGACTTGCAGCCAAGGCATGGCGGGCACCTTTGAAAAAAATGAGTGTGCGACGGCGGGGTCGCGAAAGCGCGCAAGTTTACGCGAGCGAACAGCAGAAGACGACTGTGCTGAATGAACACGGACCGAATGTGGGAGGGGGCTTGCCCCCGATTGCGGCGTGTCAGTCTCAGTATCTGTAACTGATCCACCGCTATCGGGAGCAAGCCCCCTCCCACATTTGAACGATGGACATCTTCAGAATAGAGGGCTCAGAAACAACAAAGCCGCCCGAAGGCGGCTTTGTTGGGTGGAGCACTTACTGGTTGGCCAGTTTGTGTTCCAGGTAGTGAATGTTCACACCACCTTCGCAGAAGCCTTCATCACGCACCAGGTCCCGATGCAGCGGGATGTTGGTCTTGATGCCGTCTACCACGATTTCGTCCAGGGCGTTACGCATGCGGGCCATGGCCTCGTCGCGAGTGGCGCCCCAGGTGATCAGCTTGCCGATCAGCGAGTCGTAGTTGGACGGAACCTTGTAGCCGCTGTACAGGTGCGAATCGACGCGAACGCCGTTGCCGCCCGGAGCATGGAAATGCTTGACCAGGCCTGGACTTGGGATAAAGGTTTTCGGGTCTTCGGCGTTGATCCGGCACTCCAGGGAATGGCCGTGGATCTTCACGTCGTCCTGGGTAAACGACAGCGTGTTGCCAGCGGCGATGCTCAGCATCTCCTTGACGATGTCGATACCGGTGACCATCTCCGACACCGGGTGCTCTACCTGCACACGAGTGTTCATCTCGATGAAGTAGAAGCGGCCGTTCTCGTAGAGGAACTCGAACGTACCGGCGCCACGGTAGTTGATGTCGATGCACGCCTTGACGCAACGAGCCAGTACTTCCTGGCGCGCGGTTTCATCCAGGCCGGGTGCCGGCGCTTCTTCCAGTACCTTCTGGTGGCGGCGCTGCAGCGAGCAATCGCGGTCGCCCAGGTGGATGGCGTGACCCTGGCCGTCAGACAGTACCTGCACTTCCACGTGACGTGGGTTGGTCAGGTACTTCTCCAGGTAGACCATCGGGTTGCCGAACCAGGCAGCCGCTTCGGAGCGGGTCTGCTTGGCGGCTTCGATCAGGTCTTCTTCCTTGTGCACCACGCGCATGCCGCGACCACCACCGCCACCGGCGGCCTTGATGATCACCGGGTAACCGACTTCGCGACCAATGCGCAGCGCGGTTGCCTCGTCTTCAGGCAGTGGGCCATCGGAGCCTGGAACGGTTGGCACGCCGGCAGCGATCATGGCGTCCTTGGCCGATACCTTGTCGCCCATCAGGCGAATGGTTTCGGCTTTCGGGCCGATGAAGGCAAACCCGGATTTTTCCACTTGTTCGGCGAAGTCGGCGTTTTCCGCAAGGAAGCCGTAGCCTGGGTGGATGCCATCAGCGCCGGTCACTTCAGCGGCCGCGATGATGTTGGAGACTTTCAGGTACGAGTTGGTCGCCAGTGGCGGGCCGATGCAGATGCTCTCGTCCGCCAGTTTCACGTGCATCAATTCGGTATCGGCCGTCGAGTAAACAGCGACGGTCTTGATGCCCTCTTCCTTACAGGCGCGCAGGATACGCAGCGCGATCTCGCCGCGGTTGGCGATCAGGACTTTTTGCAGTTTCTTCGCAGGTTTCAACATCGAAGGCGCTCCGCGGTTCAAACGATGGTGAACAGCGGCTGGTCGTACTCAACCGGCTGACCGTTTTCTACCAGGATGGATTCGATGACGCCGGCTTTTTCAGCGGTGATGTGGTTCATCATCTTCATCGCTTCAACGATGCAGATGGTGTCGCCCACTTTCACGGTTGCGCCGACTTCAACGAAGGCTGGCGAGGTCGGTGCCGGGGTGCGGTAGAACGTACCGACCATTGGCGACTTGACCACGAAGCCGTTCAGTACAGGCGCGGCAGGTGCAGCTGGAGCAGCGGCAGCAGGTGCGGCGGCTGGCGCAGCAGCGGCCGGAGCCGGTGCTTGCATCTGAGGTGCGTAGAACTGTTGAGCCGGGGTCTTGCTGTGACGGCTGATCCGTACGGACTCTTCGCCTTCCTTGATTTCCAGCTCGTCGATACCGGATTCTTCCAGCAGTTCGATCAGTTTCTTAACTTTACGGATATCCATGAATCATCAACTCCCAAGGGTCGGTCAGGGGCGCTTGGCCGGTTGTTCAATGTGTTCCAGGGCGGCCTCCAGGGCCAGTCGGTAACCGCTGGCGCCAAGGCCGCAGATCACGCCTACCGCTACGTCGGAGAAGTAGGAGTGATGGCGGAAAGCTTCGCGTTTGTGCACGTTGGACAAATGCACTTCGATGAATGGGATGCTCACCGCCAGCAGCGCGTCACGTAATGCAACACTCGTGTGCGTAAAAGCGGCGGGATTGATCAGGATAAAGTCCACGCCTTCGCCGCGCGCGGCATGGATGCGATCAATCAATTCGTACTCGGCATTGCTTTGCAGGTAGAGCAAATGGTGGCCGGCCTCACGCGCCCGTCGTTCAAGATCGAGGTTGATCTGATCGAGGGTGACTGCCCCGTAGACGCCCGGTTCGCGGGTGCCGAGCAGGTTCAGGTTGGGTCCGTGAAGAACCAGTAAGGTCGCCATCGGCTGTTCCTTGTTATTGATGTGGGTACGTCAGAACCCGGCGACTATGCCGCAAAGCCTTTGTGACTGTCCAGTTCTATGCAGTAGGCAGCACGATTAGCGATGATTGCGCAAAATTTGTGACTGGGGTGCAGTATCCAGTCATTGGCAACACTGTCTTGAATACTGTGGATGTCAAATGTGGGAGGGGGCTTGCCCCCGATGCGCTGCATCAGGCAACACATGCAGTGAGTGACACACTGTCATCGGGGGCAAGCCCCCTCCCACTTTTTGCTCTCCATATGGCAGGAGATGGGCTCAAACCCGGAACGCCTGAACCGCCGTATTGAGCTGCCCACCCAGCACCAGCAGGTGTTCGCCCTGGCGGCGGCCCTGGCCGATGCGCAGCAGATTATCCTCACCCAACTGGTGAATCCGCTCGCTGTTGTCGCGAATCTCACTGACGGCGCCACTCTGCTGCGCGGTCACATCGGCGATGCGCACCGACGTGTCGGAAATGGTCTGGATTGCCCCGACGATTTCATCCAGCGCGCCATCCGCTGCCTGGGCTTGCTGGGCGGTGGCCTCGGCGTGTTCGACCTGAGTGCGCATGCCTTGCACCGACTGGTGGGCGGCGGTTTGCAGGCCGGCGATCAGGCTCTGGATTTCGGCCGTGGCGCCGGCGGTGCGTTGCGCCAGCGAGCGCACCTCATCGGCAACCACGGCAAACCCGCGTCCGGCCTCACCGGCCCGTGCAGCCTCGATGGCGGCATTGAGCGCGAGCAAGTTGGTCTGGTCGGCAATCGCGCGAATCACCGTCAGCACGCCGCCGATGGTGGCGGATTCTTCGGCGAGTTTTTCGATCATCTGCGCGTTTTGCTGAACCTCGCCCACCAGGGCGTGCAGCCCGGTCAGGCTCAGGCCGATCACCCGCTGGCCCTGTTCCACGGCCTGGCCCGCACTGCGGCTGGCGCCGGCCGCCTGGCTGGCATCACCGGCGACTTGCTGGATGGTCGCCTCCAGTTCACCCAGCGAATCACGGATCTGCGCCGTATCGCCAGCCTGACGCTCGGCGCCGTCGTGCAGCCCGCTGCTCAGTTCGGCGAGGGCGCGGCTGCTGCCGGCGACTTCTTCGGCATTGCCGCGAATGGTGCCCACCAAGTCCACCAGGTAAGCGCGCAAGCGGTTAAGCGAGGCCTCGATGTCGTGCAGTTCGCGGTTGGTCTTGCCCAAGGCAATCGACTGGCTGAAGTCGCCTTCGGCCCAGGTGGACAAGGCCGGTGCGAGGTTGGTCAGTACCCTTGCCAGCCGTCGTTGCAGCGTGTCGATCAGCAGTGCGATGAGCAAAATCAGCCCGATCATCACACCTTGCATCAGGCGCACTTCGCCCTGGATTCTGGCGTGTTGCGCGCGAACAACAGGTTCCAGGCCGGCGATGGCTTGCTGCACGGCAGCAATTTTCAGATGCGTGCTGTCGGCCAGTGCAGTGCGCAGCTGGATCTGATCGCGAGTGCGTTTGAGCTCGGCAGGGTAGCGGGTCAGCAGGCTGTTGAGTTCACGTTTGAGGTCCACGCCGGTGTCTTGCGCTTCGGCTTTTTCGGTGCTTTCCAGGCCCAGCATGGCGGAGAAATCATCCGCGCTGGACGCGGCGCTGGCCTTTACGCCCAGCAGCGGTAACTGCGCCAACAGGTCGGCCTGCGTGCGGATGCTGGCAACTTCGCGCTCCACCTCATCGGCCAGCTCTGCGCGCCCGCTGCTCACCAGCTTGTCGCGGGCCAGAGACAGTTTGCCCAGGTGCTGGGACGCGGCCAGCAGCGGCGGCAAGTAGCGTGCAGCGTCGGGTGAAGTGACGCCCGTGGCGTACTGGCTCAATTGTTCCAGGTTCGCGCCCAGCTCACGTTCGGCTTGCAGCAGCAGGGCTTGCGGGTCGCCGGCCAGTTTGCCGGCAGCCAGCAGGTCGGTTTTGCTGAACGTGTCCAGCTCGACCAGGCTGGGGCGCAGGTTCTGCGCCAGGTCCGCTGGCAGTTCGTCGAGGTGCTGCAGGAGGTTTTCCAGGCTCTGGCCGGCACTGCTCAAACGCAACGCGTCGCCGCTGGCCAGGTAGTCGTCGATATTGCGCGCGGCCTGATTCTGAAATGTCTGCGACAGGCCAAGGTAGCGCTCCATCAGCAAATAAGGCCGTTCCAGTGCCCGTTGCGACCACCATAGCGTCGCGCCAAGGGCCAGGCACACGGCCACCAGCAGAAGGGTATTCAAATTGGTCAGCAGCTTCAGGCGCATGCGTGGTTTCAACCGACAGCAAAAGATAAGTGCCTGAAGTTATTGCGTTTCCATTACAGAGTTATGACGGAATCGGTGGATTCCGGTGAAAAGATGGCACTTTGCTTTGATGTGCGCGCAGCGTGTACGCGGTTGCGTCCGGTGTCCTTGGCGCGGTAAAGCGCCTCGTCTGCCTGAGCGGCCATCATCAAGCTGTCGGAACCGTCGCACAGCTCCACCAGCCCGGCGCTGAAGGTGCACCACAAATCCTGCGGCTGGGCCGGGTAGTGAATTTCGGCAAACCGCCCACGGATTTCGTCCAGCACCTTGCAGGCCGATTCCAGGTCGGTGTCGGGCATCACGATGGCAAATTCTTCACCGCCGTAGCGGCCGATGTAGTCGGTCTTGCGCAAGCGCTGTTTGAGAAACAGCGCCAGGCTCTTGATCACGCGGTCGCCCATCGGGTGGCCGTGGCTGTCGTTGACCCGCTTGAAGTGGTCAATGTCGAGCATGGCAAAGCTCAGCGGCTTGTTCTCGCGGCGCGCGCGGAAGCTGCAGTCTTCCAGCAGTTGCAGAATATGGGTGTGGTTGTACAGCCCGGTCAGGCTGTCACGCACCATCCGCGCCTTGAGGTTGCGCGCGCGGGCGGCGCGGTTGCGCACGGTGGTGATCAGGTGGCGCGGCTTGATCGGCTTGGTGAGGAAGTCGTCGCCGCCTTCGCTCATGGCGTCCAGTTGCTTGTCCAGGTCGTCTTCGGCCGACAGGTAGATGATCGGCACGCTGACGTAACGGTCATTGTGGCGGATCACCTTGGCCAGTTCGGTACCGGTACAGGCGGGCATGTACATGTCGAGGATGATCAAATCCGGCTGGAAGTCCGCCAGTTCGGCCATCGCCTGGATCGGCTCGATCAAGGTGCGCGTGACGATGCCGGCGCTGTTGAGCAGGCGCTCGGTGTGCAGCGCCTGAGCGCGTGAGTCGTCGATGATCAGCACCTTATAGGGCTCGTACTGCGCGACGCAGGTCAGCACCTCGATCTTTTCCAAAAGGCTTGAAGCCTCAAGCGTGCCAGTGAGAAATTCCTGGCCGCCGGCGCGCACGGCGGCCAGGCGCGTCGGGGTGTCGGTTTCGTGCAGGCTGAAAAACAGCAGCGGCAGCTTTTGCTCCAGGCCTTCCTGGGCTTCGGCGGCGAGCTTGAGGCCCAGGCCGGCACCGCAGAAATCCACATCCATCACGATGGCCGACGGCAGGCGCTCGGCCAGCGACGCGCGAAAGGCTGCCACGCTGTCCAGCGACTGGGCGCTCATGCCAAAAAATTCAAGCTGCTTGGCCAGGCGCTCGGCGCGGTCGTGATCGGCCAGCATCACGTAGATCGGCTTGCGCATGGGGGGCAGGAAGGTTTGTTCCAGCTGGTCGCCCTGGCGCAGGCCGGTGCGGGACAGGCGCTGCATCAGGCGGTTGAGTTCGGTGATCACCTGGCTGCTCAGGCGGCCGCGATTTTCATCCACCGCCTTGAGGGACTCGCCAATTTGCCGCGCCAGCTGGCCGTGTTCCGGCTGCTCGAAACGCTCGGCAAAGCGCAGCAGGCGCAGGTTGGCTTCGCTGAGTTCGGACAAATCGGTGTTCGACCATTCGCTGCGTTGCAGGCGTTGCCAGATCTCAAGAATTTGACGTGCCTGATGAATTACCCGCTGGGCAAAATGGTGCTTGAGACGCTCACGGCTGGGGTCTTCTGGCTCGGTCATATCCTGACTACTAGTTAGGGTGCATGCAGAGGTCGACTGATGGCTCTATGCTAGCACCTCTTTTCTCTCACATGAGTGTCTTGCGTCAATTAAGTAGCGGTCTGGGCCATTCAGTTTTTGACCTGATGGTCGCGCTGCGTAAAAAGCGTGCTTCATTTATAGTCGAACATCCCCTGCGCGCCACTTTCGGTTAAAAGCCCCGCGCCGATGGGCACGATGGGGTAGGGTTGTGGTCGGAGTGTTTGAACGCACCCGGACAAATGACGTGCATGAACTCAAGTGATTGAAAGGATATCGCCATGCTGGACTGGAAAAACCGCGCAGGCAGTGCCAAAGGCCCCGCCCCTGAGCCCAAGTCGGCCAACCGTAGTTACTTTCGCAACCTGCTGATGAGCAAAGCCTTGCTCAGCGTGCTGGGTTTGTACCTGTTGGTGACCGGCGCCCTGGGTTGGTACTGGAGCGAAGAGCCGGCGCTGTTCCCGGTCCAGCAAAATGCCCAGCTTGCCGCCGAGAAGGAAGGCAAGCAGATGGTGGTGGGCTACACCACCGTCGAAACCCTCAAGACCGTGGTTGGCACCTTGCTGAACAAGCCCGGTGGCTACATTTCCAACGACCGTTTCCCGCCGGGCCTGTGGATGGACAACATGCCGAGCTGGGAATATGGCGTGCTGGTGCAAGTGCGTGACCTGACCCGTGCCCTGCGTAAAGACTTCGCCCGTTCCCAGTCGCAGTCGGCCGAAGACGCTGACTTGGCCAAGGCCGAGCCGCGTTTCAACTTCGATAACAAGAGCTGGGTGCTGCCCTCCAGCGAGTCGGAGTACCAGGAAGGCATCAACTCCCTGAGCCGCTATGAAGCGCGCCTGTCGGACCCGAACCAGCGCGGCGCGCTGTTCTATGCGCGTGCCGACAACCTGAACAACTGGCTGGGTGACGTCGCGACCCGCTTGGGTTCGCTGTCGCAACGCCTGTCGGCCAGCGTTGGCCGGGTGAAACTGAACACCGCACTGAAAACCGAAGCCCTGGCGCCGGGTGAAGTGCCGCAGGTCGACGAAGAAGTGGTGGAAACCCCATGGATGCAGATCGACAACGTGTTCTACGAGGCCCGCGGCCAGGCCTGGGCCTTGTCCCACTTGCTGCGCGCCATTGAAGTGGACTTTGCCGACGTGCTGGCCAAGAAAAACGCCACCGTCAGCGTGCGCCAGATCATTCGTGAGCTGGAGGCCTCGCAGGAGCCGGTGTGGAGCCCTATGATTCTGAACGGCAGTGGCTTTGGCGTCCTCGCCAACCACTCGCTGGTCATGGCCAACTATATTTCCCGGGCAAACGCTGCGGTTATAGATTTGCGTCAGCTCCTCAACCAGGGGTGATGATGGACGCTTCTCAAAAGGAGGCCGCGCATCGCGCGGCCTCCGACGCTGAACTGATCGACTGGGTCGACGAGCAGGACAACCTGCTCGGTACCCTGGTGCGATCCGACCTGCGCCAACGTGGCCTGATCGGCCGTTGCACCTTTATCTTCCTGTTCAACGCTGCCGGTGAGTTGTGTGTGCATCGGCGCACCCTGAGCAAAGCCATGTACCCGGGTTTCTGGGACACTGCGGCGGGCGGCATGGTGGCGGCCGGCGAGAGCTACGCCGATTCGGCGGCCCGTGAGCTGGAAGAAGAGCTTGGCGTTGCGGGCGTGGAGCTGGTCGAGCATGACCATTTCTACTTTGAGGATGGCGACAGCCGGCTGTGGTGCAAATCCTACTCCGCTGTCTGGGATGGCCCGTTGCGCCTGCAGCCGGAAGAGGTGATGGAAGCGCGGTTTTTGCCCATTGAAATTGTCCTGCAGGAAGCCGAACAAAAGCCTTACTGCCCGGACGCTCAAGAGGGCTTGCGGCGCTATCTGGCCTTGCGTCGCTAAAGTTGCATAAATTGGCGCTATTAGGCTCTTAGCAAGTCGGCTTTTTGCCGTTACACTGCGCGACTTTTCACCCGAACCACCTTTAAGGTTCGGTAGCGCTGCCCCTGCCTGAGTGGGGCTTCGCGGTCGGTTATGCTCCTGGGGAGCGCCGATCAGTCTTTGTCCTCCCAAGAGGATTGCCGGTGGCCAAAAAAGCCGCATCCTTCGCCGCCCTTGGTGGCCTGGTATTTTCCACCGACGCAGGTCGACACTGCCCGGACTGTCGTCAGCCCGTGGATTCGTGCACCTGCAAACAGACCCTGATCCCTGAAGGCGACGGTATTGCGCGCGTGCGACGCGAGAGCAAAGGCCGTGGCGGCAAGACGGTGACCACCATCACCGGCGTGCCGCTGGCCGAAGATGCCCTGAAGGAACTGGCTACCACGCTGAAAAAGCGCTGTGGCACCGGTGGCGCGTTGAAAGACGGCGTTATCGAGATCCAGGGCGATCACGTCGAGTTGCTGTTGGCCGAGCTGATCAAGCTGGGTTACAAGGCGAAGAAGTCCGGCGGCTAGCAGCCTCTGTGAAACCCACCCCGATCGCCGGTTTGCTGAACGCGAACTGTCGTCTCCATGGTTTTCACAGAGCCTGTTCCTGACCGGTGTCTAAACTCTGTCCTGCGAGTGGGGTCTACCTTCCTTACAGGCAAATCGTCATTTTCATTCTTTAGACTTCGCCAGCCTTACAAGAAGGGTGTGGTGATCTTCGACTTTATATAGGGGACTTCGATGTCCGTACGACGCACACGCAAAGACGATGGCAGCCAATGGACAGTTGCGGACAGCCGCAGTGTTTACGGGATTCGCCATTGGGGGGCCGGGTATTTCGCGATCAATGAAGCCGGTCGCGTTGAAGTCCGTCCGAACGGCCCGAACAGCACGCCTGTCGATCTGTACGAACAAGTTGACGAGCTGCGCAAAAGCGGCCTGTCCTTGCCGCTGCTGGTGCGCTTCCCCGACATCCTGCAAGACCGCGTGCGCCAGCTGACCGGAGCGTTCGACGCGAACATCGAGCGCCTGGAATACCAGAGCAAGTACACCGCGCTGTACCCGATCAAGGTGAACCAGCAGGAAGCGGTGATCGAGAACATCATCGCCACCCAGAACGTGTCCATCGGCCTGGAAGCCGGCTCCAAGCCTGAGCTGTTGGCCGTGCTGGCCCTGGCACCGAAAGGCGGCACCATCGTCTGCAACGGTTACAAAGACCGTGAGTTCATCCGCCTCGCGCTGATGGGCCAGAAGCTGGGCCACAACGTGTTCATCGTG
This sequence comes from Pseudomonas sp. 14P_5.3_Bac1, assembly GCF_025466135.1. Taxonomy (NCBI): domain Bacteria; kingdom Pseudomonadati; phylum Pseudomonadota; class Gammaproteobacteria; order Pseudomonadales; family Pseudomonadaceae; genus Pseudomonas; species Pseudomonas sp. 14P_5.3_Bac1. The sequence goes on from NZ_JANLOF010000070.1 coordinate 19,662, forward strand.
ATCGAGAAAGAATCCGAAGTGGCGCTGGTGATCGAAGAGGCGGCCAACCTCAAGGTCAAGCCTCAGGTTGGCCTGCGCGTGCGGTTGTCGTCCCTGGCGTCGAGCAAATGGGCAGACACCGGTGGCGAAAAGTCCAAGTTCGGTTTGTCGGCCGCGCAATTGCTGTCGGTGGTCGAACGCTTCCGCGCTGCCGGCCTGGATCAGGGCATCCGCCTGCTGCACTTTCACATGGGTTCGCAGATCGCCAACCTGGCCGACTACCAGCACGGGTTCAAGGAAGCCATTCGTTACTACGGCGAACTGCGCAACCTCGGCTTGCCGGTGGACCACATCGACGTCGGCGGCGGCCTGGGCGTGGACTACGACGGTACGCACTCGCGTAACGCCAGCTCGATCAACTACGACATGGATGACTACGCCGGCGTGGTCGTGGGCATGCTCAAGGAATTCTGCGACGCGCAGAGCCTGCCGCACCCGCATATCTTCTCCGAAAGCGGCCGTTCCCTGACCGCGCACCACGCCATGCTGGTGGTGCAGGTCACTGACGTTGAGAAACACAACGACGAAATCCCGCTGATCGAGAACAAGGAAAACCTGCCGGAAACCGTGCAGTGGCTGGTGGACCTGCTGGGCCCGACCGACATTGAGATGGTCACCGAAACTTACTGGCGCGCTACGCACTACATGAGCGACGTGGCCACCCAGTACGCCGACGGCAAACTGACCCTGGCCGAAAAAGCCCTGGCCGAACAGTGCTACTTCGCCGTGTGCCGTCGCCTGCACAACTCCTTGAAAGCCCGCCAGCGTTCGCACCGCCAAGTGCTCGACGAACTCAACGACAAGCTCGCCGACAAGTACATCTGCAACTTCTCGGTGTTCCAGAGCCTGCCGGACACCTGGGCGATTGGCCAGGTCCTGCCGATTCTGCCGCTGCACCGTCTCGACGAAGAGCCGCTGCGCCGCGCCGTGCTGCAAGACCTGACCTGCGACTCCGACGGCAAGATCAAGCAATACGTCGACGAGCAAAGCATCGAAACCAGCCTGCCGGTGCACGCCTTGAACGAAGGTGAAGACTACTTGCTGGGCATTTTCCTGGTGGGCGCTTACCAGGAAATCCTGGGCGACATGCACAACCTGTTCGGCGACACCGACTCGGTGAACATCTACCAGCGTGAAGACGGTTCGGTGTACAGCGCCGGGATCGAGACCCACGACACCATCGAAGACATGCTGCGCTATGTGCACTTGTCGCCGGAGGAGTTGATGACGCACTACCGTGACAAGTGCGCGAGCGCGAAGATCAGTGCGTCGGAGCGTACGCAATTCCTCGACGCGTTGCGTCTTGGTTTGACGCGTTCTTCGTACCTGTCGTCGTGATCTAAGCTGATAGCAATCTAATGTGGGAGCGGGCTTGCTCGCGAAGGCGGTACATCAGTCACACATGTGTTAACTGACCCACCGCTTTCGCGAGCAAGCTGCTCCCACATTTGGATCTTCATTTGGCAGTACCTTCTGTGTGAGGTCTGAACGATGTCGAGCAAATGGCTGCAAGCCTTCACCCTGGCATTCGCCGCATTCCTGGCGGCCTGCTCGCCCATCAAAGTGCTCAACGCACTCACGCCTTCCGACACGTTCACCAAAACCTCCTCCATTGCCTACGGCGATGACCCGCGCCAAACACTCGATGTCTACCGTCCGATCAAGGCATTGCCCAATACCCCGGTCGTGGTGTTTTTCTACGGTGGCAGCTGGAACAGCGGCGCCAAGGATGACTACGGTTTTGTCGGCGAAGCCCTGGCTTCGCGCGGCATTGTGGTGGTGATCGCCGACTACCGGCTCTACCCGCAAGTGCGCTACCCCTCGTTTTTGCAGGACAACGCCCAGGCCGTCGTCTGGACCTATCAACACATCGCCGACTACGGCGCCGACCCCAGGCAGTTGTACCTGATGGGGCACAGCTCCGGCGCCTACAACGCGTCGATGCTGGCGCTGGATCCGCGCTGGCTTAAAGAAGTGAACCTGTCGCCCGCAATGCTCAAAGGCTGGATCGGCCTGGCCGGGCCGTACGACTTCCTGCCGATTGAAAACCCTGACGTGAAGCCGGTGTTTTTCTTTCCTGACTCGCCGCCGGATTCCCAGCCGATCAACCATGTCAGCCACGCTGCGCCGCCGAGTCTGTTGATCGCGTCGGTGAGCGACACGCTGGTCAACCCCACGCGCAATACCGGTGGGTTGGCGAAAAAACTGCGCGCAGCGGATGTACCGGTTGAAGCGTTTTACTTCACCAAGACCAGCCACGCGACACTGGTGGCGTGTATCGCTCGGCCTTTACGCTGGCTGGCGCCGGTACTGGACCGCGTCACGGCCTTTATCCAAGCCACTGATTCTGCCGATTCAAGCGCCAGGCAATCGCCCACAAAGTAAGGCTGCGCAGGGCCATGAACAGCAGGAAGGTAAGCCACAGGCCGTGGTTGCCGTACGGCTGCAGTGCCCAGGCGAAGGGCAGCAGCATCGCCACGGTGAGCAGCATGCCGTTGCGCATTTCCCGCGCGCGGGTGGCGCCGATAAACAGGCCGTCGAGCAAGTAGCTCCACACCGCAATCAACGGCAGCACGGCCAGATACGGCAGGTAAATGTCGGCGGTTTCGCGCACGCTGGGGATGTCGGTTTGCATGGCGATAAACAGATGGCCGGCAAAGGTGAACAGCAGCGCGAACCCGACACTGGCGATCAGTGACCAGCCGCAGGCAACCACCAGCGAACGGCGCAGCGCCTGCCGATCATGGGCGCCGATGGCATGCCCGCACAGGGCTTCGACCGCGTGGGCCAGACCGTCCAGGGCATGCGCCGTCAGCAGCAGGCCATTGAGCAGCAGCGCGTTGGCTGCCACGGTGGCGTCGCCCAATCGTGCGCCTTGCACCGTGATCATGAAAAACACCGATTGCAGGGCGAGGCTGCGGATGAAAATGTCGCGGTTCACCGCCAGCAACGGGCGCCAGCTTTGCCAGGCTTTGAGCGCGGCCCAGGCGATATGCCCGGGGTAGGCGCGCAAGGCGTTTTGCGTCAGGGCCAGGCCGAGCAGGGCGCCGGTCCATTCGGCGATGACCGACGCACGTGCGGAGCCGACCACGCCCCACTCCAGGCCAAGGACGAACCACAGGTTCAAGGCGATGTTGACCAGGTTGGTGGTCAACAGAATCGCCAGCGGCGCGCGGGCGTTTTGCGTGCCCAGGAACCAGCCGACCAAGGCGTAGCTGGCCAGGGCGGCGGGCAGGCCGAACAGGCGCGTGTGGAAAAACTCGCGGGTCAGCTGATTGAGTTCGGGAGAGGGTTGCATCCACTCCAACGCCAGGTGGCTCAGCGGAATGCCGACGGTGCCCAGCAACATCGCCAACCCCAGTGCCAGCAGCAGGCCTTGCAGCAGGATTTGCCGCAGCGCCGCGCCGTCATTGCGCCCGGCGGCTTGGGCGGCGAACCCGGTGGAGCCCATGCGCAAAAAACCCATGGCCCAGGCGAGGAAGGTGTACAGGCTGGCACCGACGGCCACGGCGCCCAACTGGTGGGCGTGGGGCAGATGGCCGATGACCATGCTGTCGACCAAGGCCACCAGCGGCACCGAAATATTTGACAGGATCATCGGCGCGGCCAGCGCCCAGACGCGACGGTGGGTGGGGCGGTGGCGCCAGTCGGTGAGCAGGGAAGTCATGGAGGCTCCTTTGGGGGAACGGCATTGTAACTGGCCCCCAGCCGCACCATAGAACCAATGTGGGAGCTGGCTTGCCAGCGATGGCGGACTGTCAGTCAAAATAGTGCTGGCTGACACACCGCTATCGCAGGCAACCCAGCTCCCACATTTTGATCTCCAGTAGCTGTGGGATTTGGCTGGGATAAGCGAGGATCAAGAACCAAAGCACCCTCCGTCGGTCAATGTGACCAGCACCTCATCGGCCCCTCGCAGGCTGATATATAGTTCACCCCTCGGACCCCTCTCACGACGAGTGCCCCATGCTTAACAAAGGACTGTTCCTGGCCTGCGCGCTGGCCCTGCTGAGCGCCTGCGATTCCTCCGATAAACCGGCTGCCCCGACCGCTCCTGCGGCGGCGACGGTTGCACCCAAACCGGCGAAAGCGGCGGTGGATGTGGCAGCGCTGAAACAGCGCTATGCCGGCCGTGAGTTGAGCGTGGTGGACGTGTCCGAAGTCCAGTTGGACGGGGCCAGCACGCTGTCAGTGAGCTTTTCCATCCCGTTGGACCCCGAGCAGAAATTCGCCGACAAAGTCCACTTGGTGGACAGCAAGTCCGGCAAGGTCGATGGCGCCTGGGAGCTGTCCGATAACCTGATGGAGTTGCGCCTGCGTCACTTGGAGCCGCAGCGCAAACTGGTGCTGACGGTTGACGCTGGCGTGAAGGCGGTCAACGACAACAAGCTCGCTGCCGAGTACACCGCGCGCCTGGAAACCCGTGACCTGCAAGCCACTGTCGGCTTTGCCAGCCGCGGCACCTTGCTGCCGACCCGTCTGGCTGAAGGCCTGCCGGTGATCGCGCTGAATGTCGACAAGATCGACGTCGAATTCTTCCGCATCAAACCCGAATCGCTGCCCTCGTTCCTCGCGCAGTGGGGGCGTAACACCAGTCTGCAGAGTTATGAATCGCGCGAACTGCTGCCCATGGCCGACCTGGTCTACGGCGGCCGCTTCGACCTGAACCCGGCGCGCAATACGCGCGAAACCCTGTTGCTACCGATCGCCGGCCTCAAGCAATTGCAGCAGCCGGGCGTGTACCTGGCGGTGATGCGCGCCTCGGGCACCTACAACTATTCGCAACCGGCCACGCTGTTCACCTTGAGTGATATCGGCCTGTCGGTGCACCGCTATGCCAATCGCCTGGATGTGTTTACCCAGGCGCTCGAAGGCGGCAAGGCGCTGGAGGGCGTGGACCTCGAAGTGCTGGATGCCGAAGGCCGTGTGCTGGGCCAGGGCAAGACCGAAAAGGGTGGCCATGCCGAGTTGCCGTTGCCGAAAAAAGCCCAGGTGTTGCTGGCCAAGCTTGGCGAACAAACCAGCCTGCTGCGCCTGGACAGCGCCGCGCTGGACCTGGCCGAGTTCGATATCGGCGGCCAGCCGGCGCACCCGCTGCAGTTTTTTGTGTTCGGCCCACGTGACCTGTATCGCCCCGGTGAAACCGTGCTGCTCAACGCCTTGTTGCGCGACAAGGATGGCAATGCCGTCAAGCCGCAACCGGTGAGCGTGGAGGTGCGCCGGCCGGATGAGCAGGTCAGCCGCAAGTTCGTGTGGGATGCCGATGCGTCGGGCCTCTATCAGTACCAGCTGCAATTGGCCGGTGAAGCGCCGACCGGGCGCTGGCAACTGGTGTTCGACCTCGGCGACGGCAAGCCGCAGCTGTATGAGTTTCTCGTCGAGGACTTCTTGCCCGAGCGCCTGGCGCTGGAACTCAAGGGCAGTGACACAGCCTTGAGCCCGGCGGATAACCCGGTGATTCACGTCAATGGTCGCTACCTCTACGGCGCACCGGCATCGGGCAACCGCGTCAGCGGGCAAGTGTATGTGCGCCCGTTGCGCGAGGCGGTCAAATCGCTGCCGGGCTACCAGTTCGGCTCGGTCACCGAAGAAGAACTGAGTCAGGATTTCGAGCTGGACGAAAGCGTGCTCGACGCCAAGGGTCAGGAAGACCTGACGCTGGAAAGCAAATGGGCCGAGGCCAAATCACCCCTGCAATTAATCGTGCAGGCCAGCCTTCAAGAGTCAGGTGGGCGCCCGATCACTCGGCGTCTGGTGCAGCCGATCTGGCCGGCCGAGCAACTGCCGGGGCTGCGTGGCTTGTTCGACGGCAGGGAAACCAACGGCGATGGCCCAGCAGAATTCGAAGTGCTGCTGGCCAACCAGGACGGGCAGAAACTCGCCGCGCAAAACCTCAAGGTGCGCCTGGTGCGTGAGCGCCGCGACTACTACTGGAACTACTCGGAAAGCGACGGCTGGAGTTACCACTTCAACGAGAAATTCCTCAACCTCGACGAACAGACCCTGAACATCAAGGCGGGCGACACCGCCAAGGTCAGCTTCCAGGTCGAGTGGGGCCCGTACCGTGTCGAGGTCGAAGACCCGCAAACCGGGCTGGTCAGCAGCCTGCGTTTCTGGGCCGGCTACCAGGCCCAGGACAACACCGAAGGCGGCGCCGTGCGCCCGGACCAAGTCAAATTGGCGCTGGATAAACCGGCGTATGGCGATGGCGATACCGCCAATGTCACCGTCACGCCACCGGCGGCCGGTAAAGGCTACCTGCTGGTGGAATCCAGTGAAGGGCCGCTGTGGTGGCAGGAAATCGATGTGCCGGCCGAAGGCAAAAGCTTCGCCGTGAAGCTTGACCCGAAATGGTCACGCCATGACCTGTACGTCAGCGCGCTGGTAATTCGCCCGGGTGAGCGCAAAGCCAATATCACGCCTAAACGGGCCGTGGGCTTGCTGCACCTGCCATTGGATCGCACCCAGCGCAAACTCGGCCTGACCCTCACCGCGCCGGAAAAAATGCGCCCCAAACAACCGCTGACGGTGAAGATCGCCGCCAAGAACGCCGACGGCAGCGTGCCCAAACAGGTGCATGTGCTGCTGGCAGCCGTGGACGTGGGCATCCTCAATATCACCGAATACCCGACACCGGACCCGTACTCCAGCCTGTTTGGTCGCAAGGCTTATGGCGTGGACCAGTTCGACATCTACGGCCAGTTGATCGAGGCCGGCCAGGGTCGTTTGGCCAGCCTGGCCTTCGGTGGTGATGCGGCGCTGGCCAAGGGCGGCAAACGCCCGGACACCAGCGTGACCATTGTGGCGTTGCAGAGCGCGCCCGTGACCTTGAATGAACAGGGCGAGGGCGAAGTCAGCGTCAATATCCCCGACTTCAATGGCGAATTGCGCCTGATGGCCCAAGCGTGGAGCGATGATCGGTATGGCATGGCCGAAGGCAAGACGGTGATTGCCGCGCCGCTGATTGCCGAGCTGTCGGCGCCGCGCTTTCTCGCCGGTGGTGACCAGACGACGTTAGCGCTGGACCTGTCCAACCTGTCGGGCAACGCGCAGAAACTCGATGTGCAATTGAGCACCGAAGGCCAGCTGGAGTTGGTCAACAGCGGCGCGCAGTCTGTTGAACTCAAGCAAGGCCAGCGCACCACCTTGCGCATCCCGGTCAAAGCCTGGGGCGGGTTAGGGCAGGGCAAGGTCAAGGTCACGGTAAACGGCCTGGACCTGCCGGGGGAAAACCTGCCGCCGTTCAGCCGCGAGTGGACCCTGGGTGTGCGCCCGGCCTACCCGGCGCTGCTCAAGCATTACCGCGCAGTGCTCAAGGATCAGCCGTGGAGCTTGCCGGTCGGCAGTCTGGATCAGTTCGATGCCTCGGGGCGCGAAGCGCTGTTGAGCCTGTCGAGCCGGCCGCCGCTGAACCTCGGCGCGCAGATCAGTGCGCTCAAGGCGTACCCTTATGGCTGCCTGGAGCAGACCGCCAGCGGCCTGTATCCGTCGCTGTATGCCGACGCTGCCCTGCTCAAGCGCCTGGGCATCAAGGGCGAGTCGGACAGCGAACGCAGACGCAAGATCGAGCTCGGCATCGAGCGCCTGCTGGGCATGCAGCGCTACAACGGCAGCTTTGGTTTGTGGGGCGCCGACGGCGAAGAGGAATATTGGCTGACTGCTTACGTCACCGACTTCCTGCTGCGCGCCCGTGACCAGGGCTTTGCCGTGCCGCCTGAAGCACTGAAGAAAGCCAGCGAACGCCTGCTGCGTTATGTGCAGGAACGCAACCTGATCGAGGTGGATTACAGCGACAACGCCGACCACACCCGCTTTGCCGTGCAGGCCTACGCCGGCATGGTGCTGGCACGCAGTCAGCAAGCGCCGTTGGGCGCGTTGCGCAGTATCTTCGAGCGCCGCAGCGAGGCGCGCTCCGGGTTGCCGTTGGTGCAGTTGTCCATTGCCCTGCAAAAAATGGGCGACCAGCCACGTGCCGATCAAGCCTTGCTTGCCGGCCTGGCGGCGCAACGCGATGCCAACGAGTGGCTGGCCGACTACGGCAGCCCGCTGCGTGACCAGGCGATGATCCTGGCTTTGCTTGAAGAAAACGACTTGGTCAAGGGCAAACGCGAGGAGCGTTTGTTTACGCTCTCGGACCAGTTGGCCGCCAGCCCTTATCTCTCGACCCAGGAACGTAATGCACTGTTCCTGGCCGGGCGCCTCGGGTTCTCACAGCCGGAGTCGAACTGGCAGGTGTCGCTGACCGGCAGTGGCGGTGTGCAAACGTTGAACAACCAACAATCGACGCTGGCGCTGGATGGCAAGCAGCTGTCCAGCGACCTGACCCTGAGCAATCAGGGCGAGGCGCCGGTTTACCAGCAACTGACGATCTCGGGTTACCCCCAAGTGCCACCGGCACCGGGCGGCGACAACCTGAGTATCCGCCGCGAATACCTGGGCATGAATGGCCAGCCGTTGAACCTGCATAACGTCAACAGTGGCGACCTGGTGCTGGTGCATGTGGCGGTCAGCGCCAAGCAGCGGGTGCCGGACGCGTTGGTGGTTGACCTGTTGCCGGCTGGGCTGGAGCTGGAAAACCAGAACCTGGCACAAAGTGCAGCCAGCCTGGAAAACGCCAGCAGCCAGGTGAAGGAGTGGCGCGAGTCGATGCAGAACGCGTCGCTCAAGCACCAGGAGTTCCGCGATGACCGCTATGTGGCGGCGATGAACCTGGAGGGTTATGGTGCCACCACGCACTTGTTGTACCTGGCGCGGGCGGTGACGCCGGGGACTTATCGCGTGCCGCCGCCGCAGGTGGAGTCGATGTATCGGCCGAACTGGCAGGCGGTGGGGGAGACGCCGGCGGATTTGGTGATCAAGGGGCGCTGATACCTGGCGGTAGGAATGGGGTTCAAATGTGGGGGCTGGCTTGCCTGCGATGGCGGTGGGTCAGCCGGCACGTTTGGTGGCTGATAGATCGCTATCGCAGGCAAGCCAGCTCCCACAGGGGATTGGGGGGGCTTGGGGTTTAGTGCACAACCCAGCTGAGTAGCCAGAGGCCGAGCATTAGCCAGATGACGCCCAGGATGATCGAGGCGCGCATGAAGGCGCGAACGGCCGAATACAGGAAGAGCAGGCCGATGATCAGGGTGATGATGCTGATGATCGAGGTGTCCATGCCCAGTGCGCGGGACATGCCATTGACGAAGTCGCCACCGGCATGGGTGAGCATATTGAACAGCCCACTGAAGAATTCGACGATGTAGTGGATGATCAGGCCAATCGTGTTACCCAACCATCCGAAAAAGTCTGCTTGCATAGGTGTGTCTCGATGAATAAGTGGACGAAATTGCCAGCACTGGGCCTTTGGTCGCGAAGGGTCGCGGCTAGTTCCGTGAAGCATAGAGGTTTGCGCGGTTGAATTTGCGATTTGTTGTGGGCGGGGTGGGGCCGTTGTGAGTGAGTTGACTGACAAATCGCTTTCGCGAGCAAGCCCGCTCCCACATTTACTGGGCTGGGCATTTGGATGTGTGTTGGCAGTCATTGCCCTCTTGTGGCTGGCGGATCGTATTTGGCCGTTGCCGCTGCCCAAGGATGATTTGGCCCGGGTGGTGCTGGCCGAGGATGGCACGCCGTTGTGGCGCTTTGCCGATGCCAATGGCGTGTGGCGGTATCCGGTGCAGACCCGTGAGGTGTCGCCATATTACCTGGACGCGCTGCTCACCTACGAAGATCGCTGGTTTTACGAGCACCCCGGCGTGAACCCGCTGGCGCTGGTGCGGGCTACGTGGCAGAACCTGACCGGCGCGCGGGTGGTGTCGGGCGGCAGCACCTTGTCGATGCAGGTGGCGAGGCTGCTCGACCCGCACTCGCGCACTTTGCACGGCAAGCTGCGTCAGCTGTGGCGCACTGCGCAGTTGGAATGGCATTTGTCCAAGGACGAGATCCTCAATCTGTACCTGAACCGCGCGCCCTTCGGCGGTACGTTGCAGGGCGTGGCGGCGGCCAGTTGGGCGTATTTGGGCAAGTCCCCGGCGCAGCTGACCCATGCTGAAGCCGCGTTGCTCGCCGTATTGCCTCAGGCGCCGAGCCGTCTGCGCCCGGATCGCCACCCGCAACGTGCCCAGCAGGCCCGCGACAAAGTGCTGCGCCGCCTTGCCGAATTCCAGGTATGGCCGCAATCGGCGGTTGATGAAGCCCTGGAAGAGCCGCTGTTGCTCGCCCCTCGGCTCGAACCCAGCCTCGCGCCGTTGCTGGCCCGCCGCCTCAACCGTCCGGACAGCCCGCCGCTGATCCGCACCACCCTGGACGCCACGCTGCAACGCCGCCTCGAAGACCTGCTGCTGGGCTGGCGCGCGCGGCTGCCGGAACACACCTCCGCCGCCATTCTGGTGGTGGAAGAAGAAACCATGGCCGTGCGCGCCTACCTCGGTTCGGTGGATATCAATGACGCCAAGCGCTTTGGCCATGTGGACATGATCAGCGCGCTGCGCTCGCCCGGCTCCACCTTGAAACCCTTTCTGTATGGCATGGCACTGGACGAGGGGTTGATCCACTCCGAATCGCTGCTGCAGGACGTGCCCCGGCGCTATGGCGATTACCGGCCAGGCAACTTCTCCATGGGTTTCAGCGGCGCAGTGCCGGCGAGTACGGCGCTGTCCAGTTCATTGAATTTGCCGGCGGTGCAGCTGCTGGAGGCCTATGGGCCGAAACGGTTTGCTGCGCAGATGCGCATCGGCGGCGTGCCGCTGGCATTGCCGGCGTTGGCCGAACCGAACCTGGCGCTGATTCTGGGCGGGGCGGGCAGCCGTCTGGAAGACTTGGTCAGCGGTTACAGCGCCTTTGCCCGCGACGGCAGGAGTGCTGCTATTCGATTACAGCCGGACGATACGCTTAAAGAACGGCCTTTACTGTCGCCAGGGTCCGCCTGGATTGTGCGGCGCATCCTCAGCGGCCAGGCGCGGCCCGACCGTGACCCGCGTGCCGAGCTGGTGCAGCGCCCGGTGCTGGCCTGGAAAACCGGCACCAGCTATGGCTTTCGCGATGCCTGGGCGATGGGTGTGGGGCCGCGCTACCTGATCGGCGTGTGGATCGGCCGACCTGACGGCACGCCCGTGCCGGGGCAGTTCGGGCTGGCCTCGGCGGCGCCGTTGATGTTGCAGGTACATGACGTGCTGACCAACCGCGACAGCCAGCGCGGGATCAGCGCGCCCGCCAAGCCGGTGCCTGCCAATGTGGGCGTGGCCGCGATCTGTTGGCCGCTGGGCCAGCCCATGAGCCGCAGCGACCCCAATTGCCGCCGCCAGCGCTTTGCCTGGACGCTGGACAACACCACGCCGCCGACCTTGCAGGCGTTGGACCAGCCGTTGAGCATGGGATTGATGGAAAGCGTGTGGGTCAATGCCAAAGGCTTGCGGGTGGACGCGCATTGCCCTGGGGCAGTGTCAAAAAATATCGCCTTGTGGCCGGCACCGCTGGAGCCTTGGCTGCCTAGGGTGGAGCGCCGCGAGGCGCGCATCCCGGCCGCCGACCCCGACTGCCCGCCGCCAGCGCTGGCCGCCTCGTCGCCGCTGTCCATCGTCGGCGTACGCGAAGGCGACCAACTGCGCCTGCCCGCCGCCAGCCAGCAGGCCCTGCACTTGAAAATCTCTGCCCTGGGCGGCAGTGGCCGGCGCTGGTGGTTCCTCAACGGCGCGCCACTGGGCGACAGCGCCAACCAGGACAGCATCAACGCCAGCTTCGAACAACTGGGCCGCTACCAGCTCAGCGTCCTCGACGAAGCCGGCCAAACCGCCCGCCTCGAATTCAGCGTCGTCGATTAGCCAGCCCCGCCCAGCCCACCCCACCCCAACCCATTGTGGCGAGCGGGCTTGCCCCGCGTTGGGGCGCGAAGCGGCCCTGAAAATCTGACGACGCGATACATTTCTGGGGCTGCTGCGCAGCCCAACGCGGGGCAAGCCCGCTCACCACAGCAAGCCCGCTCGCCACAACAAGCCGCTCGCCACAACATGCCCGCGAACACCTATCAAATGCAGGCGCTGGCTTGCCTGCGATGCCGCCCTGAAGCACACCACCGGGATTCACTTGCCTTCATCCCTGATCCCCCCGAAGCTATACACCTTCAGGAGCCCCCGCATGAACCTCGAACACCTCACCGAACGCCTGCACCGCATCCGCGATAACAACGACTGGAAGCAGTTCCACAGCCCGAAAAACCTGGCCATGGCCGCCAGTGTGGAAATGGCCGAGCTGGTGGAAATCTTCCAATGGCTGAGCGAAGACCAATCGCGCCAGCTACCCGCCGACACTCTCGCCCACGCCGGGCAGGAAGTCGGCGATATCGTGCTGTACCTGCTGTTGCTGTGCAGCGAGTTGGGCCTGGACATGAACGAGGTGGTGCGCGCCAAACTGGCCGACAGCGAACAGCGGTTTGCCCATGAGTGATCGTCATTTCGACCAACTGGCCACGCGTTTTGCCGAGAAAATCTACGGCGGCGCCAAAGGCGCGATTCGCCTGGCGGTGCTCCAGGCCGACCTGATCGAAGCCCTGCCGGACCGTCCATTGCGTGTGCTGGATATCGGCGCGGGCCTTGGGCACATGTCGCTGTGGCTGGCCGAGCGCGGCCACCAAGTGACCTTGGCCGAGCCCGCCGAGCCGATGCTCGAAGGCGCACGCCAACGCTTTGCCGACGCCGGCCAGAGCGCAACCTTTATCCACGCGCCCTGGCAGGAACTGCTCGGCCAACTCACCCAACCTTACGACCTGGTGCTGTGCCACGCCGTGCTGGAATGGCTGGCCGAACCCCATGCGATCCTGCCGGTGCTGCACCAGCTCACCGTGCCGGGCGGCTGGCTGTCGCTGGCGTTCTATAACCGCGATGCGCTGATTTACCGCAACCTGCTTAAAGGTCACTTTCGCAAAATGCGCAAGAACGACATGGCCGGCGAGAAGCAGAGCCTCACCCCGCAACAGCCGCTCGACCCACGTGAGTTGGCGGCGCAACTCGAGGGGCTCTGGCAGGTCGAAAGCCAAAGTGGCGTGCGGGTGTTCCACGACTATATGCCGGTGGAATTCCAGGCCCGCGCCGATTTACAGGATTTGTTGGAGATGGAACTCGCTCACCGTCGTCACCCAAGCTTTGCCGGACTTGGGCGTTATTTGCACTGGATGTGCCGTCCGGTTTAAGCGGCCCAGTCTGCGGAGGTCGAAATGCGTCGTCTCTGTTTGATCCTGTTGTCGGTAGGCTTGAGCGCCTGCTCCAGCCCCAATCCCTACGTGGCCGCTTCGGCGCCGATGCCGCCGGCGCCGGCCCAGGCGGCCAACACCTTTGATGCCAGCGCCTACCCGGCCCCGGTGCGCGACTATGGCGCCTACCGCAGCTGGGGCTGGCTCAACGGCCAACTGCCGGCGGGCACGGCCTGGGCCGACTCGGCGCAGATTGCCGAGGCGGTCAGCGGCGCCCTCGACCAGCGTGGCCTGCGGCCCTTGCATGACAACCGTGCGCCCGACCTGCTGGTGAGCGCCGATGTGCGTCTGGAAAAACGCCTGCGCCAGGTCCAGGACGACTATGGCTACGGTTACGGCGGCTATAACCGCTATGGCAATGGCTACGGCATGTACAACACCGTACCGGTGGTGCGCACTTATGAAGTGACGGTCGCCGTGGCGCGCATCAGCCTGTTCGATGCCCGCACTCGCCAGCCGGTGTGGAGCACCAGCGCCGAAACCGCCAGCCAGGGCAGCCTGAGCCAACGGGCCGATGCCTTGCGTGAAGCGATGCAGAAGGCAATGAGCGCCTATCCACCCAGTTAGCAGCTATTCTCATTTCAGGCTGAAGCGTCTTTTGGAGATAAACCATGTTTCGTCGCATTGCTGCACTTGCTGTTGTCGTGTTGCTGGGCGGTTGCCAGTCCAACCAGGTCAACCACGACTTTGACGCCAGCCGCGACTTCGGCGCCTACCGCAACTGGGCCTGGAAAGACCCGGCGCTGCAATATCGCCCGGATGATCCACGGATCAAGAGCGACCTCACCGAGCAGCGCATCCGCCAGGCCGTCGGCGAACAACTTGACCAACGCGGCCTGCGTCCCGCCGCAGCCGGCACCAAGGCCGACCTGAACGTGCAGGCTTACCTGATCGTCGAAGACCGCCAGCAGCAAGTCACCACCAACTACGGCGGCGCCTGGGGTGGCCCATGGAATGGCTATTGGGGCGCGCCGATGTACAACGAAACGCGCAGCATCACCTACAAAGTCGCGACCATCCAGATCGACTTGCTGGACGGCAAGGACGGCAAGCTGGTGTGGCGCGGCAGTGACGAGCAGATGATGGCCAGCAGTCCAAATCCACAGGATCGCAACAACGCCATCCGCACCACCGTCAGCAAAATCCTCTCCAACTACCCACCCCACTAAACCTTTCCCCAATTCCCTGTGGGAGGGGGCTTGCCCGCGATAGCGGAGTGTCAGCCAATAATGCTGTGACTGACCCACCACTATCGCGGGCAAGCCCGCTCCCACATCGGATCTCCTGCAGCCTAGAGTCAGCACAGCCCTCAGCCCTTGTCTACACTCAAAGACACCCCAGGAGAGTAAGCGCTCGGCGACTCGCCGGCACAGGAGTGCTCGATGTCTCCCCGATTTCATTGCAAGCAGCGCGGCGCCATTGGCTTGATGGCCGCCGGCGTATTGGCGGTGGTGTTGGCGTTTACCCTGCTGGTGATCGACAGCGGCCGTTTGTACCTGGAAAAGCGCAAGTTGCAAGGCGTGGCGGACACCGCAGCGCTGGAAGCCGTCAGCCGCAATGGCACCTGCCTGGCGGGGTTGAGTGCGGCGGCCTACGCCGGGCAAAGCGTGGCGCGCAATTATTTCGTGGTGGGCAACGGCAACACCCTGGTGACCAGCTGTGGCTCCGTCACCACTGGCGCCTCGGGCCAGCGCACGTTCAGCGCTAACCCCGCGTTGTCGTCAGCCATTCAGGTAGTGGCCAGCAAAACCATCACGACCAGCGTGGCCGGCGGCGTGTGGGCACTGTTTTCCGGCAACCCGGTCAGCCTCAACACTGTCTTGTCGGCCACGGCGGTGGCGGCCAAGCCCACGCCATCCTTGGCCCAACTGACCATCAACAGCACGTTGGCCAGCGTCAATAGCGCCAGCGCAAGCCTGTTGAACCCCTTGTTCAGCGGCTTGCTCGGCGGCAACCTCAACCTGACACTCGCCGGCTGGAATGGCTTGCTCAACACCAATATCAGCCTGCTCAGTTACCTCGACCAACTGGCGATCAACCTGGGCGTGACCGCAGGTAACTACACCCAACTGCTCAACACCAATGTCACCGCCTCGCAATTGATCCAGGCCGCGATCACGGTGCTCACCGCCAACGGCGCGACGGCGGATGTATTGACGGCCCTGGGCAGCTTGAAAATCGCCGCCATCAACCAGGCCCCGCTGACCCTCGGGCAGATCCTGCAGTTGCAGACGGGCATCACCGCCGCCGCGCTGAATGCCAACCTGCAGGTGTTCCAGCTGATTCAGGGCGTGGTGCAGTTGTCCAGCAGCCAGAGTGCGGCTGCCGCGATCTTGCCCGTCAGCCTGCTGGGGCTGGCCAACATCACCACCCAGGTCAAAGTGATCGAGCCGCCGCAACTCTCGGCGATGGGTGACCCGGCGCTGGCCGCGGCCAATCCCCAGGGGCCGAATGCGATTTATGTGCGTACCGCCCAGGTGCGCACCGAGGTGACGGTCAGCCTGCCGGTGCTGAGCAGTTTGTCGGGGCTCACCACGGCCGTGAATAACCTGGTGGGACCGTTGACGCCGGTGATCAACAACCTGTTGAGCCTGAACCTGGTGAGCACGATCAACTCGGCGCTGTGTTTGCTGGGGGCCGGCTGCCAACAACTGGACCTGCTGGCGTTGCCGGGCAACTTGCCGCTCAATATCGTGCTGGATGCCGGCGGCGCCAGCAGCTATGTCACCGCCTACAGTTGCCCGACGGGCAGCGCTGGCACCAAGAGCCTGACGGCCTACACCACCACCTCGCTGGCGTCGCTGAATGTGGGCGCCATCACCAATGCGTTTTCCAGCACGTTACCGATGACCGTGGCGCCTTTGGCGCTGATTGACATCGGCACCAAGACCTGCCATGAAATCCTCGGAGTCGGCACCTGCGGTACGCGTGTACCGTTCGCCGCCGGTGGCGTCGCGATCAAGGTGCTAAGCCCGATCGCGGCGAGCAATCAGTCCCTGGTGTTCTCCAGTACTGCGCCATTCGCCACGCCGCCTAACGTGGGCCTCACCCCGACCTATCAGGCGGCCGCGCCGGCGACCAATGTGGTCAGCAGCCTGTCGACCACGCTTAATGGCGTAGGCATTACGGCGTACCAGCCGGTTGGTAGTAACCCGCTGGGCGCACTGGCGGCAAGCGTCGTGTCGCTGCTCGGTGGCGTCAGCGCCATCGTCACCCCGGTGGTGGATAGCCTGCTGGGCCCGCTGCTCAACCCGATCCTCAACAACCTGTTGAACATGTTGGGCATCAGCCTGACGAATGTGAACGTGGGCGCCAACCTCACCTGCGGCCAGACTGGTGAGGCCTACCTGGTGATCTAAGCGTCGGTGGCCCTGGGCAGTTCCACACAAAACCGTGCGCCCTGTTCGCCATTGCTGACGCTGAGGCGTCCGCCCATGTTCTCGACGATGCCGTAGCTCACCGACAGGCCCAGCCCGGTGCCCACGCCAATGGGCTTGGTGGTGAAGAACGGTTCGAAGATCCGCTCCAGCAAGCGTGGGTCAATGCCCCCGCCATTGTCCTCGACCCAGATGCGCACGTGACGGCTATCGTGTTCGGTGTGCACGGCGATCCACGGGCGCAACTCAGGGTTTTTTTCGCGCTGGCCCAGCAGGGCATCGCGGGCGTTGACCATCAGGTTGATCAGCACCTGTTCAAGCTGGTCGACGTAACCTTTGACCTGCACGGGAACGTCCGCCTGGGTCAGGCGGACTTCCACGCCTTTGCCGCGCAGGCCTTCGCTGAGCAACGAGAGCGTGCCCTCAACTGCCTGCGCCGGGTCGAATGGTTGTTGCTCGACTTCCGAGCGGCGGCCGAACACGCGCATATGGTCCACCACCCGGGCTGCGCGTTGAACCTGGGCGTCGATGCGCTGGAGTTTTTCGGTGAGGTAGTCGACCTGCACGTTGCCACTGCCCAGGCGCTTGAGCACATTGACGATGGCCATGCGCATCACGTTCAGCGGCTGGTTGATCTCATGGGCAAGGCCCGTGGCCATTTCGCCGAGGGTGGCCATTTTTGCGCTTTGCGTCAGTTGCTGCTGCGAGCGACGCACTTCGGTGTTGTCGCGGCCCACGGCCTGCACCTCGACCAGGGCGCCGTGCTCATCGAACACGCCGCGGTCCGACCAGACCCACCAGGCATGTTCGCGCCCGGGCAGTTGCAGGCTGATTTCGGCGGTGCTGACCGGGAACTCCGGAGTCAACTGCCGGATGCGCTGCACAAACGCCTCGCGCTGTTCGGCTGAGAGCCAGTCGCCCAGGTTCAGCCCGCGCAATTGTGCGGGACGGCATTCGAGGTAGTTGGCCAATGGCGTGTTGCCGAAGGTCAGGGTCAGGTCCGGGCGGTAGCGGCAGATCATCGCCGGGGAGTCTTCCACCAGAATTCGGTAACGCTCCTCGCTGGCTTTGACCTGTTGCGCAGCCACGGTCGCGTCGGTGACGTCCAGCCACAGGCCAATCGCTTCCACCGGCAGGCCCAGGTCGTCGCGCAGCAATTTGGCTTCATCAAGCAGCCAGTGGTAATTGCCCTGTTTGTCCTGCACACGGTAACGACTGCGCACGCTGCCTTCGCGCAGCAGTTGGCGCGTGCGCTGGAAGTACAGGTCGCGGTCGTCGGGATGCACCCACTGCACCAGGCTGTCGTGGCTGCACTCGGCGAGAGTGCGGCCCAGCAACGGCAGCAGGCTGTCACTGAAAAACACCGGCAGCAGCGCGCCGTTCACGTAGCGTTGCACGTAGATCACCGCCGGTGAGCTGGCAATCAGGTTATCCAGGCGAGCATGGGCGGCGTCGGCGTGCACCTGCTGGTTCTTGATGTCGCTGATGTCGAGCATGAACCCGACCCAGCGGCGTTGCTCACCCACGCCCAGCACTTGGCCCTGTACCCGATACCAGGTCGGCGGTTGGGCGCTGTCGCCACGGTTGAGGCGTACGCTGGCGAGCAAAGGCTTGCCCAGGGCTTGCAGGTCGCGCAGGCGGCTGTGCAGTTCCTCTCGGTCGGCGGGGTGGATGAGCGCCAGCCAGGTGTCGAGGGCTTGCCGGGTCGCGGCTTGCTCTGAGTCGATGTTGCGCATCAATTGCGGCGCAAGTTGGATCTCGGCGCTGGCGGGCAGCAACTCGAACCACCCGGTGCCCAACAGGCCTTGCAGGGCTTCGAGGCGCTCCAATTGTTGGTGGTGGCGTTGCTCGCGCAGGCGGCTGAGCAGTGGCGCTGCGATGGCGGCGGCGAGGTTCAGCCAGTCGCGGTCGCGCATGTGCGGCTGGCCGTTGTAGGCCCCGCACAGCAACCACGCGGCCACGCCCTGGCCATCGCGATACGGCACCAGAAACCCGTCGGCATTGCCGAATACGCTGTGCAAACGCGGGTGTTCTCCGCGTCCATAAGGTGCCTGCAAACTCAGCGGGGCAGTGCCGTTGAGGCTGTCCAGGCAGGTGCCGAGGCGCTGCCCGTTGTGCCAAAACAGCGGCGCATCATGGTTGGCGTACTGGCTGTAGATCACCCAGTCCTGGTCCTCCTGATCGAGCAGCGCGAGGGCCACACACGGGATGCGCCAGCGCTGCGCGACGCTGGCCAACTGTTCGTTGAACACGTCGGGCAGCCGGCTGAGGCTGCACACCCGCAGGTGTTCACTCACAAGGCTGGCCAATTGCTGATCCTGTTCGCGCTGCTCGGCCAGGTGCCGGCCGTTGAGCAAATCGCCGATGTCCACGGCATGCAGCAGCCAGCCGTTATCCTGGGCTTCAATCGTGCCTCGCGTGTGCAGCACAAGCCCGGCGGCGCCACGGAAATCCAGGTCGAGGCTATGGCGCTGCCAATCGGCAGGAACGCCTTCAACCGCCATCGCGTTGTGGGCACACAGCAGGTCCTGGAGGGGCGGTGAGTCAGTGTATTGCGCCAGGTGTGAGCGCAGTGCACCGCTGATTTCGAGCACGCGGCCGTGCGCGTCCAACCACAGGTGCAGCCCGGCGACAGGCGACGCAGGCGTGTCCAGGGCCAGCGCGCTGCTTCGACCGAGCAGGCGCCCGAAGAGTTTTTCCCCCGAGGTCAAAACTGCAGGCTCGAGGTGGCCTGCAGCGTCGTCGGCAGCTGCGGTACGGTGCCGATGCCGGGCAGGACAATAAAGGGCATTACCGCCTGCAGATTGGCCGTGGGGTAGTTGATCTTCACTAACAACAAGCCGCTGTTGAAGGTGGTGGTGACTTGCGTGGCAGCGTCGAATTTGTAGGCGGGCGGGATCCACAGCAAACGGTTGGCGACTGCGGTTTTGGCGGTGCTTTGCACGGCGGCGGCGTAGCCCTGCATGTTGGGGTCCAGCGCCACGCTCAGACGCACAGCTTCTGCCGTTGCCTGGTTGAACGACTGCAACAGCAGCAGCGGCAGGCTATAGCTGACCATGCCGTAGAACACGGCGAAAAAAATCACGAACACAGCAATGAATTCGATTGCTGCCGCGCCTTTTTGCTTATCCGGGAGGCTTGTTTTCATCACCGCGTCTACCCTGACGGCTACTACTTGATATCAGCATAGAATCAATCGGCAAAAAGGGATGTTTTTTACGTGATCCATGGCGCAGTGGTGATGGTGTGGTTGGTGCTGTGTGCAGTGCAGGATGCTCGGCAGCGGTTGCTCGCCAATCGTCTGACGCTGGGCGTTGCCTTGTTGGCGTTGGTCTACCTGCTCTGGACGGGCACCACCTGGCTGGGGGCGTCGAACGGGCAGGGGCTGTTGGCGTTTTTTCTGGCGCTGCTGCTGACCTTGCCTGGCTACGCCTTCGGTCGTCTGGGGGCGGGCGACGTGAAGCTGCTCGCAGCGTTGGCGCTGGTGTCGAATGCAGAGTACTTGCTGTGGTCGTTTGTAGGGGCGGCAGTCGCCAATTTGCTCTGGCTGATCATTGCGCCAACGCTTTGGCCGCATATGAATCAATATCTTAAAAATCATATGGGTTACTTGGCGCCCGGTGCGTCAAAAAAACAGCCATTCGCCCCGTTTTTACTGGTGGGTTTTGCCGTTGCGTGGTTTTGGATCCATTAGTCGTCAGCGGGTATTAACGCTATGTACATAGTCAGAAAGTGCGTCTACGTTTAATGAGGAGATGTACCGGATATGTGTCGTAAAGGGATGGTCAATCTTTTGGCTTGAAATGCATGGAGTAGCGCGTGAACAAGCTTACCTCTGCGGTAAAAGTGCTCGTTGTCGACGATCAGCCGCTGATCGTGGAAGAACTCTGTGAATTTCTTGAAAGCAGCGGTTACCGCTGCGTCCCCTGTGAATCCAGCCAACAGGCCGTGAAGCGTTTCAGCGAAGATGCCGAGATCGGCCTGGTGCTGTGCGACCTGCATATGCCGGAAATGGATGGCATCGAGTTGGTGCAGGCCCTGCAAAAAATCGCCGGTAAGCAGCGCGCGTTCGAAGCCATCATGTTGACCGGTCGCGCGGACAAGCAGGACGTGATCAAGGCCCTGCGTGCAGGCATCGCGGACTACTACCAGAAGCCCATCAACCTGCACGAGTTGCTCGAAGGCTTGCAGCGCCAGGACGCCGCGCTGCAAGAGCGCAAAAAGGACCTGCAACTGGGTAACTTGAACCAGAAACTGCAGTTTCTTTCCGAGTCCATCAACGACCTGTATCAGGACCTCGATAAAGTGCGCAGCAGTGGGCCTGGACGGGAAAGCGACGAGGCTTCGGCCGAGGATGCCGGGCCGGTGGAAATCCCGGCGATCTTCAACCAGTTGTCGCCACGCCAATTGGATGTCGCACGGCTGGTGGGCAAGGGGCAGACCAACTATCAGATCGCCTGCGAATTGGGCATCACTGAAAACACGGTGAAGCTGTACGTGTCCCAAGTGCTGCGCCTGACGCACATGCACAACCGCACGCAATTGGCATTGGCGTTATCGCCAAATAATTCATCGCTGCGCCAGCGAGTGACGGCGCACTGATCGGCCCGTTTAAACTCGGTCAAAATGTGGGAGCGGGCTTGCCCGCGATGGCGGTGGATCAGTCACGGCTGTATTAGCTGACACACCGTAATCGCGGGCAAGCCCGCTCCCACCCGTTGATGGAGACCTGGCAGGTTTTTTCTCAATTACTCCCTTGAGTTTTCCCCCCTACCTTCTGCTCGAAATACTCCGGAATCGGATACTTGTAGCTGTCCAGCAAGCGCTGGTGCGCCTTGTCACGTTCGGCCGCCGAGGCCTTCTGAGGTGTTTGCGACGCGGCGCTGCCCGTGACCTGCAGCATCAGCCATTGCTCGGTCAAGGCTTGCTGGGGCGATGACGGGCCGGGCTCGATGGCCATGGCGCTGAAGGGCAACACGAGCATGGCCAGGCTGGCGAGATAAGGTGTTTTCATCATCAATTCCTCGGGGTGCTTGTGGCATCACTGACAGCGGCGACTTGATCCTTGGCTTTGGCGACGGGTGTGCTTGAGCCTTTGAGTTTCTCGGCGCGGGCCTGGGCTTCAGTGACTTGCTCGGGGCTCAGGCCCATCTGGCTGACCAGTTGCGCGGCCTGCTTCCAGTTGTCCTGATAAATCAACAGCGTCACCAGGTTGACCGCCGCCAGCGGGTCGCTCTGCTTGAGTTCCATGGCGGTCATGAATTCAAAGCGCGCGTCTTCCAGGCGCAGTTGGTTGAGGTACACCACGCCCAGGTCGTTGCGGATTTTCTCGTCGGTGGGCGCCAGCCGAGCGGCGCGTTGCAAGTGGGCCATCGCTTGCCCGTTATCACCCTTGGCCGAGGCGACCTGCCCCAGGCCGTGTTCGCCTTCGGCGGCCATGCAGGTGCCGATCAGACTGCGGTACAACGGCTCGGCTTCGCTGCGCCCGAGCAGGCGATAGGCCTTGGCCTGGCGCAGGCGCACCTGCGGCAGATTGGCCGGCAAGCCTTGCAGGTTGGCGAGGCTGGCGTGCAGCTTGCCGTCGCCGGCCATTTCATCTGCCAGGTTCAGCGACAGCTCTTGATCGGAACTGGGCTTGGGGCAACTGCCGGTGCCGGTAAACGCGCCCCACGGGGTTTGGCCATTGGTGGCGCAGCCACTTAGCAGCAACAGGCTCAAACCGGCTATCAAGGCTTTCATCGGGCGCTCCTCATAAGTTACTCAAGGCCCGGGTGATGCCGATAAAGGCGGGTCCCCCGAGCACGATCAGCAAGGCGGGAAACAAAAACACCATCATCACCACGGACATTTTTGCCGACATCTTCGAGACGAATTCCTGGATCCGCGTGAGGCGTCGGTCGTCGAGCAATTGCTTGAGCGACAGCAGCGATTTCATCGCGCCGCCGCCTTGCTGAACCAGCTGCTGGAGGATGGTGCAGGTGTCGGTGAATTCATCCACGGCCAGCAGCCGCGCGGTCTTGCCCAGCTCCTCGCTCAGCTCAAGGCCCGAGTCGACCCGTGTCAGGATCAAGCGCAACTCATGGGTCAGCGCCGGCAACAGGCGTTGCGCTTCAATGCTCAGCACGCGCAGCGCTTGTTCAACCGCCATGCCGGATTCGAACAGAATGCGCAGCAGCGGAATGAAGGTCGATACCTCGCGGGAGATGCGCTGCTGGCGCGCCTTGGCGGCCCTGGCCAGAATGCGCTTGGGCAACAGATAACCGATGCCCAGGGCCAGCAACGGCGCCAGCCACGGCGAGCCGGTCGCGGGGTACATCACTTGCTGAACCACCAGGGTCATGATCAACAGCAGCAACGGCGTACCGACCTGGAAGGCGGCGAACATCGAGCGCTGGTTGGCTTTGCGCCAACCGACACGGTTGAGCAGGATCTGGGTTTCGTTGTCCAGGCTCACCGAGCGTTGCGCGAGCGGGCTGCTGCCCAGCTGGCGCATCAGCGTGCCGAACCTGTGTTCGCGCGCCATCTGGCCCTGCAACCGTTGGGCAACCAGGCGCTGGCCGCGCCGGTGTTTTATCAGGTTGGCCAGCACCAACCCGAGGGCGGCGATAAACAGTACAGCGCTGATCAGCAGTGCAATCGCCATCTCATACGCTCCGCAACATGCGCCACAGGGTGAAGCAGCCCAACAACTGCATCACCAGCGCCACGAACAACAGAATGCGCCCGGTGCCGTCGTTCCACATGGTCATCAGGTACGCGGGGTTCACCGCCAGGAAGTAGCCGATCATCGAGATCGGCAGGGCCGTGAGCACATAGGCCGTGACGCGTGTTTCGCCGGTCAAGGCGCGCAGCTGGCGGGCGGCTTGCTCACGTTCGCGGATCATCTTGATCAGGTTTTCCAACAGCTCGCTGGCGTTGCCGCCATAGCGGTGGTTGACCTTCAAACCCAGCGCGAACAGGCGAAACTCATCGCGTTCGTAAAATTCGGCAAAGTCGTGGGCCGACTCCGGCAGGCTCACGCCCAGCTGCACGTTGCGCCGGATACGGCCCATGGCGTGTTGCAGCGGGTCTTCGGTAATCTCGATGCCGCCCAGCACCGCGTCGGCCAGGGTACGCCCGGCCTTGAGGCTGCGCACGGTGTGGTCGAGCAATTGCGGCAGTTGTTCGATCATGCGCTTGATCCGCCGTTGATAGCGCCAGGCGATGTACAGGCGCAGTACCAGCAGCGGCGATACCACCATCACCAACAGACCGATCCAGCCGGCAACCAGCAGGCCCAGGACTGCGCCCAGCGCCCAGATCGCCAGCCACAGGCCGAGGTTGTCACTGGGTTTGCCCAGGCCTGCGCGCAGGAACATGCGCTCCACGCCGCTCCACTGGCCGTTCTCTTCGACGAGCTGCGGCTGGCCTTCGGCAAGGCGGCCGAGCACGCGCTCGGTCTGGGCGCGACGCAAACCGATCTGGAAGGAACGAATCGACAGGCCGATCAGAATCAGGCAGATGAGCAGCAGGATGGCCCCGGTCATGCTTGCGTCCCCTTCAAGGCAGTAACGATTCGCGGCGCAGTTTTTCACCGGCCGGGTTGACCGCCTCGCGCAGGAAGCCGAAGCCGGTGCGCCGGTCATGGCGGAACAGGGTGTTGGTCACGTACACGTCTTCACGGATGCCGACCACCTCGACCACTTCGCTGACGCAACGACGGCCGTCCGGCAGGCGGGTCAGTTGAATCACCACATCCAGCGCCGCACAGATCATTTGTCGCAGGGTTTTCTCCGCCACCACACGGCCGGTCAAACCCACCAGGGTTTCCAGGCGCAGCAAGGCATCGGCCGCGTTGTTGGCGTGTACGGTACTCATGGAACCATCGTGGCCGGTGTTCATGGCGGTCAGTACATCAAGCACTTCCACGCCGCGAATCTCACCCAGAATGATGCGGTCGGGGCGCATCCGCAGGGCGTTGCGGATCAGGTCGCTGGCTTTCACCTCACCATGGCCCTCGGCGTTCGGCGGTCGGGTTTCCAGGCGCACGACGTGAGGGTGACCCAGTTGCAGTTCGGCCACGTCTTCGATGGTGACGAGCCGCTCATGCGGGTTGATCAACTGACTGAGAATATTCAGCAGCGTGGTTTTACCGGTGCCGGTGCCGCCGCTGATCAGGATGTTGCAGCGCTTGCCCACCGCCTCCTGGAAGAAGTCGAAGATGTTCTGGTCGATGGTCTGCATGGCCACCAAATCGCTGCTCTTGAGCATGTCCTTGCGAAACTTTCGAATCGACAGGCACGGTCCGTCCAGGGCAATCGGCGGGATGATCGCATTGACCCGGCTGCCATCGGGCAGGCGCGCATCCACCATGGGCGACGACTCGTCCAGACGCCGGCCCAGAGGCGCGAGGATGCGCTGCATGACGCGCTCCACGTGGTGCGCGTCGATAAAGCGCAGGTCACTTTGATGCAGCACACCGTCCCGCTCGATAAACACCCGGTGGGGGCCGTTGACCAGGATTTCCGTCACCGACGGGTCGCGCAGCAGCACTTCCAGTGGGCCGAAACCGGTCAGTTCATCGACGATTTCTTCGGCCAGGCGCTCCATTTCATAGCGCGAGATCGCCAGGTGCATGCGGTTGATGTATTCGGCCACTTTGTCGATGACAAATTGCGCCAGCAGCGGGCGTGAGCCTTCCAGCAGATTCTTGCCCGACTCTTCGATGGCATCGATGATGTACCGATGCAGCACCAGCTTGAGCCCATCGTGGTCGGTGTTGCCACCGATGCCGCGAGCGGGGGCGCCGAAGAGTTTTTCGCCGTTCATTTGCCGGTGCCCAGCAGGCGGTCAAGCCAGTTTTGAGAAGGTTTTTTCATGCCTTCCGAGCGTTTTGCCAGGCGTTCGCCCAGGGTTTTCAGGCCAAGGGTCAGCGGTTCTCGCGGGGCCAGGGCGAACAAGGTTTGCCCCTGGTTTTTCGCATTCAGGCGTACCTCCGGGCTCAGTGGCAACACGGCAATTACCTCCAGCCCAAAGCTCTTTCCCAGCGCCTCGGAATCGGGTGCGCAGCTTTTGATATAGCGATCGACCAGCAGCTTGGCGTGCTCCAGTTTCATGCCTTTTTCGCGCCACTGGTTGAGTATCGCGAGGTTGCGACGGCAGTCGAGCACGCTTTGATCGGTGCACCACAACAGCTTGTCGCAGTGGCTGACAAAGGTGCGCAGCGCTTCGCTGTCCTGCTGGCCGGCGAGGTTGACCACGATGTGCTGGAAGTGTTGGCGCAGGGCGCTGAGCAGCATGTACAACTCGGCGGCGCTGGTCTGTTCCAGCGGCTCATCGTTGGGGGCGTAGGCCAGGATGCGCAGGCCGTCCTCGGCAGAGGTGAAGGCGCTGTTGATCAAGGTCGCGTCCAGCCGCCGCAGGTGGCGCAGGGCATCGCCAAAATTGAACGAGCTTTCCAGCCCCAGCAACGCCAGGCTGTCGCCGCGTGGCAGGCCCAGGTCCAGCAGCAGCGTTTGCTGGCCACTCTTTTGTACAACCAGCGCCAAGTGACCTGCGAGCAAGGCGCCGTCGGCATTGCTTTGAGTGCCGTACAGCACCGTGAGGCCGCCCAGTTGGGTGTTGGTGGTCACGGGCGGCAGGCGTTTACTCAGGCGGCGCACCAGCCCGGCCACTTCGCTTGAGCGTGAACCATAGGCGACAAAATCCCGCGCCCCGGCGCGCATCGCATTGAGCACCAACTGGTTGTCCATGCCGTCACCGAGGGCGACGATGGCCAGCATCGGCTTGGCTTCCAGCGCGCCTTCGATCAGCGCGCTCTGGGCCACCACATGCTCGCGGTCGAGGCCGATAAACACCAGGTTGGCGAAGGTCACATCGACCAGCGCCAGTAACTCGTCCAGCGTGCCGCTGCCGGCACTGACCACTTGGCCAAGCGGTGCCAGCGCGCCCTGCAGCCACTCAAGGTCAGTGGTGTTGCGGGTGATTGCCAGGAAAGTCTGGCTCAGGCTATCGCTCATTGTGATAACCCATTGTTGCGGTCGAAATTGCCGTTTTCCAGGAAGTACAGGCGGTACCAGTTCGGGTCGTAGTTGCGCAGGTTCTCGCCAGGCAACGACGGCAGTTGAGCGTTGGCGGCTAGCGGCTGAACCAGGTGCGGCGTGACGATCATCAGCAGCTCTTTGTCCTGGCGGTTGACCGAGGAATCGCGAAAGAACGCGCCCAGGATCGGGATGTCACCCAGGCCCGGAAACTTGCTGATGTTGGTGGTGTTGTTGCTGCTGATCAGGCCGCTGATCACGAAACTCTCGCCATCGGCCAGGGACACGCTGGTGTCGGTGCGGCGGATGGTCAGCGCCGGTACCTGGATGTTTTGAATGACCACGGCGTTGGTGTAGTCCAGCTCGCTGACTTCCGGTGCCACCTTGAGGGAAATCCGGTTGCGGTCGATGACGGTGGGGGTCAGGGTCAGGCGAATGCCGAACTCTTTGTACTCGATGGAGATGGTGTCACTGCCGCTGCTGGGCACCGGGATCGGGATCTCGCCACCGGCGAGGAAGGTCGCGCTTTGCCCGCTCATGGCCACCAGGCTTGGGCGTGCCAGGGTGTAGGCAAAACCGCTGCTTTCCAGGGCGTTGATCATCGCCGAGACACGCCCGCCGCCAAAGCCGATGTTGAACTGGTCAGCGCTCACCGGCAGCTTGAAGGTGCTGGACGTGGGAAATAACAGGTTGGGGCTGCCGAGGAAGAAGTTTTTGCCCATGCCCAGGATCTTGGTGCTGGCTTCCTTGAGTTTGGTGCGGCTGACCTCGACAAAGCGGATGTCGGTCTGCACTTGGCTGGGCAGCGAGGGGTCGTCCGCTGGCGCCAGTGACAGGCTGGTCAGCGCCGCTGTGGCTTTGCCTTTGACAAACACCATGCTCTGGCGCGGCGTGTTGGAGCAGGCGGTCCAGACCATCAGGCTGGTGGTGCCGGAGGCGATGCCGGTCAGCAGGAAGCCGCGATCGCCGTTGAGGTGCACGTCGGCGATTTTCGGGTCGCCGATGGCCAGGCGCGTGATCGCCACCGGTGACTGCAGCTCCTGTTGCAGGCCTTCGCCCACCGAAAGGGCTGCGGGTAATTGGCCCAAGCTACTGCAGTTGCCGGTGGCGGCCACGGCCCCGCCCGCCGACAGGTTCGACAGCAGCAGGGCACAGGCAATTTTCAGCGTGAACACCGGTGCGAAACGTCGGCTCATGCACAGCATCCTTGTTCAATCAGGCGTTTGTTGGGTGGCTTGGTTGCCGCGGATCACCTCCACACCGGTGCGGTGCGGAGCGCTCTGGGCGACTTTTTTCGGGGCTTGGGCAAAGGCCAGTTGCGTGAACTGGTAAAGGTCGCGATTAGCACTTTGCAGCTTGCCCGGTGCGTCGCTTTCGCCGGCCCAGTACTGGCTCAGCAAGCGTTCGTCGGCACTGCGCACGGCCAGGCGCAAAGTGCCGGCCTGGGAGGCAAGCATCAGCCGGCTCAGCAGTTGCTCGGGCACCGCCAGCACAACCGTGCGCGAGGGTGCACGGCGTTGGGCTTTTTCTTCGGCGGTCATCGCCGGCGGGGAGGCGGGAGTGCCGTCGTTGGTCAGGCCCATTTGGTCGCCGACGCTGAGCAAGCGCATGGCGGGGACGACCACTTGGGCCGATTGTTCGAGGTTGGCGGTGTCCTGGCGCAGGTAGAGCAACACGTCCACGTAGTCGCCGGGACTCAATTGGCCGGCGGCGCCGATCACTTCATCCACGGCCACCGCCAGGGCGCGTTCGTCAGGGCGAATCATGCGCGCCAGCGGCCCGCCGGGCGTGAAGCTTTCTTCGTTGAGCCAAGTGCCGGCCTGCAATGCGCGCCAGGGCGTGCGGCCAATGGCCTGGTCGACACTGGTCATGCTGCCAGCCGGCACGGTGCGCAGTTTTTCTACACTGAGATCGGCGGCATTCAGGGCGACAAAGGGCGGTACATCGTGGGCCAGTACGACCACTGGCTGGCGGGTCTGGTCTTCCACCACGGCGACGGCTTTTTCGACCGGCGCGGTCTGTGGCGGCGGTGGCGGCGCCGGGGCAGGTTCACGACTGAGCACTAATCCCCAATAACCGGCAAACAGTGCACCGACCAAAAGCACGCCGGCCAGTATCATACTCAGACGTGTGTTCACGACGGCTCTCCCTTTCCTGTTGCACCACAGCCCGTCTATCCGAACAGGCTAATCACGCAACCGGCTGCTATGAACAGCGGACTAACTATTTCGCTATTTGAAGGTAGTTCAGCTAGGACGAAATGCCATTACTGACAGAAAGATTTCTTCGCCCCGCCATAACTAGCCTTTTAAATCACGGATTTAAGGCGTCAGTAAGGCGACCTCTACTTTGTAATTAATCAGTTCTTACAGTTGTGAGCGCGTGGTTTGTTGACAATGCTCAGGTGGCACATCGCAATTACTGTGCAGGACACCGTGATAGGGCGCCTGGTCGCCAAAGGAGCAGTACAAATGATCCTTGATCTGTTGATTAAACTTCACGTTCAACTCCAGCTGCTTTTTCATCGCAAGGAAGGCGCCACGGCGATTGAATACCTCATTCTCGTGGCAATTGTGGCGTTGGTGATACTGGCAGCCGGTACTACGCTAGGACCGAAGATCACGACGTTCTTTGGCAAAATCCAGACCGCCATTACCACAACGTAAATAATGATTGTGCAAACCCTTGATAGGGCGTTAAGTCGCCAGAGGAGAAGTACGATGGTCCTTGATCTGTTGATGAAACTGCATGTTCAGCTTCAGTTGCTCTTGCGCAATAAAGAGGGGGCGACGGCGATTGAATACCTCATCCTCGTGGCCATTGTGGCGCTGGTGGTACTCGCCGCAGGCACGACACTGGGGCCTCAGATCACGACCTTCTTCGGTAAAATTCAGAGCGCCATTACCACGACGTAAGTCGCAGGCAGCATCTTGTGAGTACGCTCGTTATTGATCGGCTATGCCAGGTAGTGCCCATGAATGCTGCATCTGCACCTTTACGCCAACAGATCCTGTTGGTGGATGACGAAGAAGATGCCCTCGTAGAACTGGCGGAGTCGCTGGAGAACGAGGGCTTCGTTTGTTTTACCGCCACCTCCGTGACCTTCGCGCTGCAGGAGCTGACCCTCAACCCTGACATCGCGCTGGTCATCACCGACCTGCGCATGCCTGAAGAAAGCGGGATCTCGCTGATCAGGCGCCTGCGCGAACATACCGATCGCCAACACCTGCCGGTCATCGTGATGTCGGGCCATGCCGAGATGGATGACGTCAGCGACATGCTGCGCCTGCAGGTGCTGGACCTGTTTCGCAAACCCATCTATCTGGTGCGGTTGATCGATACCCTCAACAGCCTGTTTCCGCTGATCAAACACAAACTGTAGGCGCGGGCTTGCTGCGGCCAGAGGCCTGCCTGTGGCGAGCGTGCTTGTCTGTGGCGAGCGGGCTTGCCCCGCGTTGCGCTGCGAAGCAGCGCCAAAACCTGCCAACGCGGTTTTGACTGGGAAAATGCGGCGTCTGGGTCAGGGCCGCTTCGCGACCCAACGCGGGGCAAGCCCGCTCGCCACAGATAAGCCCCTGGCCAAGGACAAGTCTATTGGCCACGAACACGCCTACTGGCCACGCAGGCGGGCTACCGCAAACACTCAAAGTTGATAGCTGAAACTCAGCGTATACCGCGGCCGCCGGTTGAAGCTGTCCAGGGCGATGTCCGACATCGGCTTGGCGGCTTCAAGGGCGATGTTGTAGTACTTGTTGTCGCCAAAGCGCAGTCCCACAGCCGCCGACGACATGTCGTTACCTTTGACCGGCAGCTCGTTGAACCAGGTTTTGGCGCGGTCGAGCACCACGTAGGGTTGCAGGACCTTTACCCAATCGCCGGCACGGTTGAAGCTGTAGTTGACCTCATAGGCCACGCCCCAACCCTTGTCGCCCGAGGCTTGGTCGTCGGGATAGCCGCGGCCGAAATTCTGCCCGCCGAAGGTGGCGCGTTCACTGTCGGGCAAAGTGTCGTCGCTCCAGTAGAACGCCCCCGACAGCACGCCTTGCCAGTTATCGAAAAACTTGTCGCTTTGCACGCCGGACAGGCGCAGGCGGAAGAAGTCCAGGTCAGGCTTGGTGACTTCCAGGTCGCTGCGGGTAGTGGCCCCCAGACCATTGATGCCTTGGTACAGGCCGGCGCTGAGGATGCGTAATTGGCGAGTGTCGGCTTTGCGCCAGTCGGCCTCGAACGCCAGCGCGCGCAGATTGGTTTCGATGTCGAATCGGTTGGGGTAGCCCACCAGTTGATAGCGCGTGGTCTGGTCAACGGCATACAGGCGTGTACCCAGGGTCAAGGATTCGGCGGGTGAGGCAATCAGCGGGTGGCTGAGGCCGATGGTGTAGCGATCGATCTCCTGATGCGGCTTGAGTTCGAAGCCACCGTCCAGCTGTATGTTGCTATTGGGGTCGGCGCGGTAGCGCTCGGCGCCCAATACCAGCTGGCTGCCCTCAGCATTGATGAACTGGCTGTAGCCCACACGGTAGTAGTGTTCTTTATCGTCGCCCGGCGGGAACAGGCCGCTGACGTTGAGCTGCTCGCCCATGGACGTCTGGGAATTGCTGGTGGCGGTGAGCAGGGCTTGAGTGCCGCCACGGTTTTCGTCGACCAGGCTCATGCTGGTAGTAAACGGCTTGCGTGTGGCTTCGATTTTCATGTGCGTGGCGCCATCCGTGGTGCCCGGCGGTGGCACTTGCGCTTGCAGGGTTACGCCGGGGATACGGCCCATCAGGGTGGTATAGCGCTCGAACGTCTTGCGCGTGAGCGGCCGTTCAGCCAACAGTTTTTCTGCCAGTTTATCGACGTAGGCCGACACCGAGCCGATGTCGCCGCTTTGCTGATAATCCTTGATGTAACCCTCCACCAATACCACGCGCACCAGGCCGTTTTCGAAGGACTGTTGCGGCAGGAACGCGTAGGACAACAGGTAGCCGTCGTCCTGATAGCGACGGGTGATGCTGCGGGTGGCTTCGATCAGTTGCGCAAGGTTGGTCTCATGGCCAATCAGCGATGCGTAGGCCTTGGCCGTGTCCGTCAGCGGGTAGATCGTACCGCCCTCGATCTGCAGCTTGCGGATGGTGACTTTGGTGTCCATCTGCAGCGGCTGATTCTGGGTCGCAGGCGCTTGCGGCACCTGGGTTTGTGGTGTGACCGGTCGATAGGCATCGGCGGGAAGGTTGGGCACCGGCAGGGTGCGAATGGTGTCGTTGCTGTTAAGAAAGCTGGGAAGGGTCTCGGCCTGGACGTAGGCACTGAGGGTTAGCAATAACAACGGCGTCAACACGCGCATAGGACACTCCATGGTCAAACTGCAGCAGCGTTTCGGGCCCGCCGGTTTCTTGGACGCGGTGCGGGAGGGCGCGGCAGTCGTTAACGCCAGCCCATAAAAAAGACGAGAGACTTATAAGGGTCTCTCGTCTCAACCAAGCGTAGGCGCTGTAGGGGAGGCCGTCTAATCGGCCAGGTGCAATTCTATTTTTTGCCGGTCAGGCCGTTGAGCAAACCTCCCAGACCGCCGCTTGTGCCAGTGCTTGCACTGCCATTGGCCGAAGTGCTGGCGCCAGCGCCTACGGTCAGCCCACCGAGCAGACCACCACTGCCACTTGCGCCACTGGTGCCGCCGGTGACCAGGCCGCCCACTGCGCCTACGGTGTTGCCGACGGCCGTGACGGTGGTGCCTACAGCGTTAGTGATCGGGTTGGCATTGGCGGCGGTCAGGTTGGTGCCGATACCGCTGACTGCGCCGCCGACTTGAGTCACCAGGCCGTTGACGGGAGCGCCGACACCTGTGGTGGTGCCGATGTTTTGCGTCAAGGTGCTAACCCCGGTCGTTACAGGATTGAGCGCCGCGCCGACGTTAGTGGCCAAGCCAGCCACCGGTGCGGTGGCGGCGGTGTTGGCGACGCCGGTGCCGCCCAGTACGGTGCCGAGCGAGGCGACCGTGTTGCCCACTGCGCCACCGGTTACACCCGCTGCACTCACAGTGCCGTTGGTGTTGCCGGCATTCAGACCATTACCCACGTTGGCCACCAGGCCACCCACCAGCTCCGGCAAGCCAGGCGCCGCAGCGCCACTGGCTGGGGCGACATAACCACCCGACTTGTCGAGCACGCCACCGACGCCGGTCAGCGCACCGCCGACGATCGTGGTGACCGGGTTGCCGGTGCCGCCGGCGCTGGCAACCTGGCCGCCCAGGCCGGTGACCGTGGCGCCAACTTTATCCAGCACACCATTGACCGGGTTGCCCAGGCCCGTTGCCTTGCCGAGGTTGCCGGTGGTGTTTTCCACCAGGGACACCACCGGCACCAGTACTTTGCCGCCAACGGTGTTAGTCAGCGAACCCAATGGGCCCGTGGTACTGGACGTGCTGAGGGTGTCGCCGAGCATCGTGACCGCTTGACCGACGTTATTCACCAGACCCCCCGCCGCAGTGCCCACACCACCGGTCAGGCCGCCGACAACAGGGATGCCACCCAGTGTGGTGCCCAGGGATTTGCCAGCGCCTGAAACACCGGTGCCCAGGTCGGCAACGCCGTTGGCCACACCGGCAACCGTTTTGCCCAGGGAGTTGCTGTCAGTGCCCAGTGAGCCCAGACCGGTCGTTACACCGCTGCCGATGCTGGTCACCGCAGTACCGGCGGAGGTCACCAGGCCGCCGGCGGTGACGCCGACGATAGGAACGCCGTTCAGGGTCGAGCCAATTTCACCGACTGCTGAACCGACATTGCCCACCGTGGTGCCCAAGGTGCCAGCAATCTGGCCTGTTACCAGTGGGGTTGTAATCGAGCCGGTGCCACCACCAGTGCCACCGCCGGTGCCGCCTCCAGTGCCGCCGCCAGTACCACCGCCGGTTCCGCCTCCAGTGCCGCCTCCAGTGCCGCCGCCAGTACCACCACCCGTGCCACCGCCGGTGCCGCCACCCGTGCCACCGCCGGTTCCGCCATCAGTGCCACCGCCAGTTCCGCCGCCGGTGCCTCCACCCGTGCCACCGCCGGTGCCGCCATCTGTGCCGCCACCAGTACCGCCGCCGGTGCCTCCACCAGTGCCACCATCAGTACCGCCGCCAGTGCCGCCACCGGAGCCACCGCCTGTACCGCCTCCGGTACCTGTGCCGGCGCCTGCGTCAGGCGACGACGCGGCCACGCTGCTGTGATGTCCACCGCCACCGCTGCTGCAGCCACCGAGGCTCATCGCCATGATCAGGGCCAGCGCGGTACTTGCTTTCCATAGCACTACTTGAGTTTGAGTTTTCATGATTGAGTTCCCTTGCACCTGTACAACCGTGGTTGTTTCAAACGCTCGTTACTTCTAGGGATAGCGATACGTTTGTCCGTGGTGTTATCACAGACCCGGGCACTCTTTCTCGCAACGCTCAACTTGGTATTAACGATTTATATACGGGTCGCCCGACAGTGCTTAGCGACTAATGCCAAAGGTATAGAGAAGGGAGGTATATCTTTTATAAATCAAGGGATTGAATAAAAAAGCGGACCTTTAAAGGTCCGCTATAACTTAAGGTGTATATATACAATTAATCAGCGTTATTCAGGCAATCGGTTGCCACTTTCCTATCATGTGTTCAATGTTACCCGCGC
The DNA here is from genome assembly GCF_025466135.1 of Pseudomonas sp. 14P_5.3_Bac1. Lineage (NCBI taxonomy): Bacteria > Pseudomonadati > Pseudomonadota > Gammaproteobacteria > Pseudomonadales > Pseudomonadaceae > Pseudomonas > Pseudomonas sp. 14P_5.3_Bac1. Next base: position 53,953 of record NZ_JANLOF010000070.1, read on the forward strand.
CGGTTAACAGCAACTCACCGCTGGAACCTGGCGCACTGGCCAGCAACGTTACTTCACTGGGCAGGCGGACCGGTTTCTTGAACTCGACCACGATTTCAATATTGGCCGCAGGCAAGTGTTCACCCAGCGCCGCGAGGGTGCATGCCGTGTTCCATAGCCCATGCGCGATAGCCTGGGGAAAGCCGAATAACTTGGCGGTCAGGGCGCTCAAGTGGATCGGGTTGTAATCGCCTGACACCCGGGCATAGCGGCGGCCGATATCGGCGGGAGCTTTCCAGCGAGTCAGTTCGGTGACCTGCGTGGGGCTGGGCAACACGTCATTCACCGACTCGCCTTCGAGCTTCACGCCCCGGCAGAGCATCTGGCTTTCGGCTTCCCACAGCAGGCCAAGGGCGTCCTCGACGGTGGTGACCACTTCAAAGGTGGCACCCTTGGCGTGCGGCTTGAGGTTTTGCGCGTGCACGGCCACCGTCAACTCGCTGACCGCGCCCAATGGGCGATGGATGCGAATACGGTTGCTCAGGTGAATCAACCCCAGCAAAGGGAACGGAAAGTTGTTTGCGGTGAGCAATTGCATCTGCAAACCGAACGCCAGGATGTGCGGGTAAGTGGCCGGCAGAATGGGGCTGTCGGCAAAGCCGCAGACCTTGCGATAGGCCGCCACGGCCTTGGGATTGACGCTTACCCGGCAGCGCAGCCCCTGTTCGGGCAAGGTGCTGCCGGTGATCTTGCGCTTGAGCGCTGCACGCCAGTACAGCGGCGGCAGAAACGGGGTGGTGCCTAAGGTCTGCCAGTCCATGCTTATGCTCCCAACAGGCTTTGCCCACACACCCGCAGCGCTTGGCCGCTGACCGCTCCGGAACCCGGTTGGCCGAGCCAGGCCACTGCCTCGGCCACGTCCTGCGGCAAGCCGCCCTGGCCCAGTGAACTCATGCGCCGCCCGGCTTCGCGCAGGGCGAAGGGAATGTGCGCGGTCATCTGGGTTTCGATGAAGCCAGGCGCCACGGCATTGATGCTGATCCCGCGTTCGCTCAACAAGGGTGCCCAGGCCTGGGCCAGGCCGATCAGCCCGGCCTTGCTCGCGGCGTAGTTGGTTTGCCCGCGGTTGCCGGCGATGCCGCTGATGGACGCCAGCAGCACCACGCGCCCGTTGTCGTGCAGGGTGCCGCTGTCGAGCAGGGCCTTGGTCAGCACCTGCGGCGCGTTGAGGTTGACCGCCAGCACCGCGTCCCAGTATTCCGGGGTCATATTGGCCAGGGTTTTGTCGCGGGTGATGCCGGCGTTGTGCACCACGATGTCGATGCCGTCCGGCAGGTGTTCGATCAATTGCGTTGCCGCGTCTTCGGCGCAAATATCCAGCACCACGGTGCGGGCGCCCAGGCGTGCAGCGAGGGCGTCGAGATCGGCCTTGGCCTGCGGCACATCAAGCACGATCACCTCGGCGCCGTCGCGCGCCAGGGTTTCGGCGATCGAGGCGCCAATCCCACGCGCGGCACCGGTGACCAGCGCCTTGCGCCCGGCCAACGGGCGAGTCCAATCCTCGACCGGTGTGGCGCAGGCTTGCAGGCGGATCACCTGGCCAGAGATGTAGGCGCTTTTAGGCGACAGGAAAAACCGCAACGCGCCTTCCAACTGGTCCTCTGCACCTTCGCCCACATACAACAATTGCAACACGCCGCCGCTGCGCAGCTCCTTGGCCAGCGAACGGCTGAAACCCTCCAGGGCACGCTGTGCACTGGCGGCAAACGGATCGCTGAGGCTTTCCGGCGCTCGGCCAAGAATCACCAGGTGCGCGCTGTGGTCGAGATTTTTCAGCAGCGGCTGAAAGAATTCGCGCAGCTGCTTGAGCTGATCGGTGTGCTGCAGGTCGCTGGCGTCGAACACCACGGCCTTGAGCTTGGGGCCGTGTCCGGGAATCCAGGCTGGCGCGGACAGCGGTGCGGCACCGTAACTGTAAATAGCGTCCGTGAGTTTATTGGCAAACGGCAGCACCTTGGCCGCCAGTGCGCCGCCGCCCAGCAGCAGTGCGCCTTCCACCGGACGCAGGCGCCCGGCCTGCCAGCGTTCCAGGCGTACCGGTGACGGCAGGCCAATGGCGGCGACCAGGCGATGGCCGAGGCTTGAGTTGGCGAAGTCGATATAACGGTCAGACATGGAACGCTCTCCGAAGACTGGGGTTCAAAGGGTTGACCACCCCGGTGCGGCAGTCGTTCGATCAGCCTAGGCTAGGCTGGATGATTCCACCCACAACCTTCAGGGAGCTTTCCATGACTCAATTGCGCCGTGTAGCGATCATTGGCGGTAATCGCATCCCCTTCGCCCGGTCCAACGGCCCGTATGCCACGGCGAGTAACCAGGCGATGTTGACCGCAGCCCTGGAAGGCCTGATCGAACGCTACAACCTGCACGGCCTGCGCATTGGCGAAGTGGCCGCGGGTGCGGTGCTCAAGCATTCCCGCGACTTCAACCTCACGCGCGAATGCGTACTGGGTTCGCGCCTCTCGCCGCAAACCCCGGCCTACGATATTCAACAGGCCTGCGGCACCGGGCTTGAGGCGGCGTTGCTGGTAGCCAACAAGATCGCCCTGGGGCAGATAGAGTGCGGGATCGCTGGTGGCGTCGACACCACGTCCGACGCGCCGATCGGTGTCAATGAAGGCCTGCGCAAGATCCTGCTGCAGGCCAACCGCAGCAAATCCATGGCGGACAAATTAAAAGTCTTGTTACAACTTCGTCCCCATCACCTCAAGCCGGAACTGCCGCGCAACGGCGAACCGCGCACGGGGCTGTCCATGGGCCAACACTGCGAGTTGATGGCGCAGACCTGGCAGATTCCCCGCGCCGAACAAGACCAGTTGGCCCTTGAAAGCCATCAGAAAATGGCCGCGTCCTACGCCGAAGGCTGGCACAACGATTTGCTCACGCCCTTTCTCGGCCTGACCCGCGACAACAACCTGCGCCCGGACCTGACCCTGGAAAAACTCGCCAGCCTCAAACCGGTGTTCGAGCGCAGCGAGAAGGGCACGCTCACGGCCGGCAATTCCACGCCGCTGACCGATGGCGCCTCGTTGGTGCTGCTGGGCAGTGAAGCCTGGGCCAAGGAGCGCGGCTTGCCGATCCTGGCGTACCTGCGCGATGGCGAAGCGGCGGCCGTGGATTTCGTCAACGGCGCCGAAGGCCTGCTGATGGCGCCGGTGTACGCCGTGCCCCGTTTGCTGGCGAGAAATGGCCTGACGCTGCAGGACTTTGACTACTACGAGATTCACGAAGCGTTCGCTGCCCAAGTGTTGTGCACGCTCAAAGCCTGGGAAGACCCGGAATATTGCAAAACCCGCCTGGGGCTGGACGCGCCGCTGGGTGCCATCGACCGCAGCCGGCTCAACGTCAAGGGCAGTTCATTGGCTGCCGGGCACCCGTTTGCGGCCACTGGCGGGCGCATTGTCGCCAACCTGGCCAAGCTGCTGGACGCGGCGGGCAAGGGCCGTGGGCTGATTTCGATCTGCGCCGCGGGCGGGCAGGGCGTGACCGCGATTATCGAGCGCTGAATTGCGCAGAAAAATTGGCATATTGGATGCATTCTTAAGTGTCAAAGGTCGCTAGCCTCTCCCCGAGGCGAGCCGATTGCCGTATAACGAGTGCCATACGCGTGTTTGGTAATAAAGGACCCACAATAAAAGCTGATGAAGACTCCTAAACGCATTGAACCCCTGATCGAAGACGGTCTGGTCGACGAAGTGCTGCGCCCACTCATGAGTGGTAAAGAAGCAGCTGTTTATGTGGTGCGCTGCGGCAACGAATTGCGTTGCGCCAAGGTTTACAAGGAGGCGAACAAACGAAGTTTTCGTCAGGCGTCCGAATACCAGGAAGGCCGTAAGGTCCGTAACAGCCGCCAGGCCCGAGCCATGGCCAAAGGCTCCAAGTTCGGCAAGAAAGAAACCGAAGATGCCTGGCAGAACGCCGAAGTCGCGGCGCTGTTCCGCCTCGCCGGCGCGGGCGTTCGGGTGCCCAAGCCGTACGACTTCCTTGAAGGCGTGCTGTTGATGGAGCTGGTAGCCGACGAGTACGGCGATGCGGCGCCACGTCTGAATGACGTGACGCTGGAGCCGGACCAGGCGCGCGAATACCACGCCTTCCTGATTTCCCAGATCGTGCTGATGCTGTGTACCGGTCTGGTGCACGGCGACTTGTCCGAGTTCAACGTGCTGCTTACGCCGACCGGCCCGGTGATCATCGACCTGCCTCAGGCGGTGGATGCGGCGGGCAACAACCACGCGTTCAACATGCTGGAGCGGGATGTGGGCAACATGGCTTCCTACTTCGGGCGCTTTGCTCCGGAGCTGAAGAAGACCAAGTACGCCAAGGAAATGTGGGCGTTGTACGAAGCCGGCACCTTGCACCCGGCCAGCGCATTGACCGGCGAGTTCGACGAACCGGAAGAACTGGCGGACGTGGGCGGTGTGATTCGCGAGATTGAAGCGGCGCGGTTGGATGAAGAGCGCAAGCAAGCGATTCGCGCGGCGGATGATGCGCCACCGACCAAGACGGCAGAAGAACCGCCGCCGCCTTGGATGCAGTGATTCGTTAACTCGAAACCGGCGCGATCCCCTGTGGGAGCTGGCTTGCCTGCGATAGCATCACTTCAGTGTTATTGATACACCGAGGTGTCTGCATCGCAGGCAAGCCAGCTCCCACAGTCGTTTTATGCGGGTCTTAGCCGGCGCAACAGCTACCGGACGCCAACTCCTTGAGAATCGGGCAATCGGGCCGGTGATCGCCCTGGCAGTGCTCCACCAGGTCCTGCAACGTATCGCGCAGTTGCCCCAGCTCCAGAATCTTCTGGTTCAGCGCCTCGATATGCTCGCGCGCCAAGGCCTTCACATCGGCGCTGGCGCGCTGCCGGTCTTGCCACAAGGTCAGCAGCTTGCCGACTTCCTCCAACGAAAACCCCAGGTCCCGCGAGCGTTTGATAAACGCCAGTGTGTGCAAGTCATCGCTGCCGTACACGCGGTAACCGCTGTCGGTGCGGTGGGCGGCTTTGAGCAGGCCAATGGATTCGTAGTAACGAATCATCTTTGCGCTCAGCCCGCTCTGACGGGCGGCTTGGCCGATGTTCATGGGCGTTGATCCTCCAAATCCTTGGGCTTCCAGGTTTTTAACAGTAACGCATTGCTCACCACACTGACGCTGGACAGGGCCATGGCCGCGCCCGCCAACACCGGGTTGAGCAAGCCGAATGCCGCCAGTGGGATGCCGATCAAGTTATACACAAAGGCCCAGAACAGGTTCTGGCGGATTTTTGCGTAGGTTTTGCGGCTGATCTCCAGCGCGGCGGGCACCAGGCGCGGGTCGCCGCGCATCAAGGTGATGCCCGCCGCGTGCATCGCCACGTCGGTGCCGCCGCCCATGGCGATGCCGATATCGGCAGCCGCCAGGGCCGGGGCGTCGTTGATGCCATCGCCGACCATCGCCACTGCGCCGGTCTTTTTCAGCTGCGCGACAATGGCGGCTTTGTCGGCCGGGAGTACTTCGGCGTGTACATCGTCGATGCCCAGTGCCTCGGCCACCACACGGGCGCTGCCGCGGTTGTCGCCGGTGAGCAAGTGGCTGCTGATGTGCTGGGCCCTGAGGTGTTCCACGGCCTCCAGTGCGCCGGGCTTGAGCGTATCGCCAAAGGCGAACAGGCCCAGTACGCGCGGTTGCGCGCCTTGTTCGATCAACCAGGACAACGTGCGCCCTTGGGCTTCCCACGCGCTGGCGGACGCTGCAAGGTCACCCGCGCTCAAGCCGTTTTCTTCCAGCATCCGGCGATTGCCCAACGCCAGTTGTCTGCCATCCAGGGTGCCCGCAATACCGCGCCCGCTCAGCGCCTGGCTGGCAGTCACATCTGGCACGTTCAAGTCTTGTGCGTTGCAGGCATCCAGCACGGCTTTGGCCAGCGGGTGCTCGCTGCCGCGCTGCAGTGCGCCGGCGTGTTGCAGCAGCAGCGACTCATTGCCATCCACCGCCGCCAAATGCGCAATTTTCGGCGCGCCGGAGGTGAGGGTGCCGGTCTTGTCAAACACCACGGCGCTGACTGCATGGGCGCGTTCTAGGGCCTCTGCGTCTTTGATCAGGATGCCATAGCGCGCGGCGACGCCGGTGCCGGCCATGATCGCGGTCGGCGTGGCCAGGCCCAGCGCACACGGGCACGCAATCACCAGCACCGCCACGGCATTGATGATCGCGGTTTCCAGCGGCGCGCCGTAGAGCCACCAGCCCATCAGGGTGATCAGCGCCAGTACCAGCACGGCGGGCACAAACACCTGGCTGACCTTATCCACCAGTTTCTGGATCGGTGCCTTCGCCGCCTGGGCGTCTTCCACCAGACGAATGATGCGTGCCAGCACGCTTTCGGCACCCAGCGCCTGGGTACGCACCAGCAACCGACCTTCACCGTTGATGGCGCCGCCGGTGACCTTATCGCCGGGCTGTTTCGGCACCGGCAGGCTCTCGCCGCTGATCAAGGCCTCGTCGGCATGGCTCTGGCCTTCCATCACTTCACCGTCCACCGGGAAGCGCTCGCCGGGTTTGACCAGCACCCGGTCGCCGAGCTTCAACGCGCTGATGGCAACGTCTTCTTCGCGGCCGTCCAGCACGCGAATCGCCCGCTCCGGGCGCAAGGCTTCGAGGGCGCGGATGGCGCTGGCGGTCTGGCGCTTGGCGCGGCTTTCCAGGTATTTACCGAGCAGCACCAGCGCGATCACCACGGCCGAGGCTTCGAAATACAGGTGCGGCATGTTTCCGGCGGGCGTGGTGAGCCATTCATAGATGCTCAAGCCATAGCCGGCGCTGGTGCCGATGGCCACCAGCAGGTCCATGTTGCCGGCGCCAGCACGCACGGCTTTCCATGCGGCGCTGTAGAAGCGCGCCCCCAAGATGAATTGCACCGGCGTAGCCAGGGCGAACTGCACCCAGGCGGGCAGCATCCAGTGCAGGCCGAAGGGCTGCACCAGCATCGGCAGCACCAGCGGCAGGGCCAGCACGATCGCCAACAGCAGCGACCAACGCTCGCGATGCAGGCGTTGGGCTTGATTGGCGTCGGTGGCGGTTTCGCTTTGCGCCAGGGTGGCGGTGTAGCCGGCCTTGTCGACGGCGGCGATCAGTACGCCGGGGTCCATTTGGCCCAGCACTTCGACGTGGGCGCGTTCGTTGGCCAGGTTGACGCTGACACGTTGCACGCCCGGCACCTTGCCCAGCGCGCGCTCGACACGGCCGGCGCAGCTGGCACAGGTCATGCCGCTGATGGGCAGGTCAAACGTGGTGGATCCATTCATGGGGCAGTCCTCCAGAAGACGATGCCCCTAGAATCAACCTTGACCTGTGGGGAAGGTCAAGGGGCTATTTTGCCTCAGGCGGTTGGCTGGCGATGACGGCCGCCATTCAGGCGCGCACGCAAGGACCTGAGGCCGGCAAGGCAGGTGTTCAGTATTCGAGGGCGGCGGGTTTCAGGTACATGCCGTCCGGGCCTTGGGCAATACGCAACTTGCGCACATCACCGGCCTTCAGCGTGATGTTCTGCGCGGGCGGCGCGAGCATGCCCGGCAAGCAGCCGGGGGCTTGGCCCGGCAGCAGTTTCAAGCGCAGCGACACGTTGCCCGCCGGCAAGTTGAACGACGTGGCCTGTTCCTGAAACAGACGCCCGGCCAACTGGTCCTGGATATACAGGCCGATCTCGCAGCTGGTCGGTACTTCCAGGCGCTCGCGGGAGATGATCAACACCGCATAGTCTTCGTCGGCGAAGGCCATGGGCGCAGCGGCAGACAAACTCAACAGGCCGATAAGGGCCAAAAACGACCAGCGCATGGCGAATGCTCCGTGGTTCAAATCCAAGATGGATGAAGCTTGGCCGAGGCGGCGGCTGAATACCAGCCCGGCGGATGTTTTTGAAACTTGACCTTGCCATCGTGGCAAGGTCGAGACTGGCGTCAACCTCATCAAAGGAGTCATGTCATGCAAGTATTCAACGTGGAAGGAATGACCTGCGGCCATTGCGTTCGGGCGGTAACCCAGGCGGTGCAGAGCAAGGACCCTGCGGCGAGCGTCAACGTCAACCTGGCGGCGAAGGAAGTCGGTGTGGAAAGTCGCTTGTCCGCCGAGCAGGTTATCGAGCTGATCACCGAAGAAGGCTACAGCGCCAAGCTCGCGTAATTTTTCTGATAGTTAGCGAGCTAACGTAATGTTCATGGCACCCAAGCGCGGCTAGACTGTCGGGCTGCCGACTCACTTGGGTGTCTGATGAACCTCCGCATAATCCTGATTCTGGGCGCCTTGAGCGCCTTCGCGCCGTTGGCGATTGATTTCTACCTGCCGGGCTTTCCGGCAATGGCCACGGCGTTCGCCACCGACGAAAAGCATATCCAGCTGACGTTGGCGGTGTATTTCGCCGGTCTGGCCATCGGCCAATTGATCTACGGCCCGCTGGCCGACCGCTTTGGCCGGCGCGTGCCGCTGCTCAGTGGCGTGACGCTGTTTACCATCGCCTCCTTTGCCTGCGCGTATGCGCCGTCCCTGGACTGGCTGATCGGCGCACGCTTCGTGCAAGCCCTCGGCGGGTGTGCGGGCATGGTGATTTCCCGTGCGGTGGTCAGCGACAAATGTGATGCCGTGGGCTCAGCCAAGGTTTATTCGCAACTGATGCTGGTCACCGGCCTGGCGCCGATCCTTGCGCCGTTGGCGGGTGGCTTGATGGTCGGGTTGTGGGGCTGGCAGTCGATTTTCCTGGCGCTGTCGATATTCAGCGTGATGGCAGCCATCGCCGTGGCAGTCGGCTTGCCGGAAACCTTCCCGGCCCATCAGCCGCGCCAGCCGCTGTCCGGTTCGCTGCGCCGATATGGCGCGCTGCTGTCGGACCGCGTGTACCTGGGCTACGCCCTGACCGGCGGCATCGCGATTGCCGGGATGTTTGCCTACATTGCCGGCTCACCCTTCGTGTTCATCAAACTCTACGGCGTGCCTGCCGAGCATTACGGTTGGCTGTTCGGCTCCAACGCTGCTGGCTTTATCCTGGTGGCGCAGCTCAATGCGCGGTTGCTGGCCAAGCGCGGCCCGGCTTTTTTGTTGTCGCGCACGGTATGGGTGTATGTGGCAGCGGCGTTGTCGCTGTTGGGCATTGCCGCCTTGCGTACCGAAGCGTTGTGGCCGTTGCTGGTGCCGCTGTTTATCTGCATCGCCAGCCTTGGCTGCATTTTGCCCAACACCTCGGCCTGCGCCATGAGCGGGCAGGGCGCACGGGCCGGCAGCGCGTCGGCGTTGCTGGGCTGCATTCAGTTTGGTGTGGCGGCGGGCGCGGCGTCGCTGGTCGGCGTGCTGCACGACGGCACGGCGATGCCGATGGCGATGGTCATCAGCTTGTGCGGTGTATTGGCCGTAACGATTGCAATGTCGACCCAGCGCCTGCAACGGGCGAGGGCCGCGCAAGCGCAGGTCTGAGGTGCGGATCAGCCAGCGGCGGAGCGTTGCTGGCTGAGGGGAATGCGGTGCGGCGCCTGGATGCGCGCTTGCAGGGTGTCGGCGAAGGCCCGGGCTTCGGCCTCACTGCGGAAGGTGAACGCGTCGCCGTCGAGGCTGACCTGCCATTTGTTGCCTGGGGATTTTGCTAACGCTCTTATCAGGATCTTCATTGCTGACTTCCTCACGTAAAAGAATCGTGGCAAAGGCGGCCAATATAAACCCGAATGCGCTCACAAATATGACAAAGGTCAACTCTCTGACTAGCGGCGTCGTCCATTACTCACCGGAATAAAGGACGACGCTGACAGACCGTTTTAAAACCCTTCCAACACGATCTTGCCCTTGGCCTTACCGCTTTCCAGCAGCGTGTGCGCACGGCGCAGGTTCTGGGCATTGATCACGCCGAAGTGCTCGCCCACCGTGGTTTTCAAGGTGCCGGCGTCGATCAGTTCAGCCACGCGGTTGAGCAGGTTGTGCTGTTCGATCATGTCTGGCGTCTCGAACATCGAGCGCGTGTACATGAACTCCCAATGCAGCGACAGGCTCTTGCGCTTGAGCTTGCTGACATCCAGCGACTTCGGATCGTCGATCAACGCCAACTTGCCTTGTGGCTCCAGCGCTTCTACCAACTGGTCGAGGTGATGATCGGTCTGGGTCAGGCTGGCGACGTGGGTCACCTGTGGGTGGCCGGCGTTTTTCAGCGCTTCGCTCAGCGGTTGGCTGTGATCGATCACCAGGTCGGCGCCGAGCGCCTTGGCCCATTCCTGGGTTTGCGGACGCGAGGCGGTGCCGATGACTTTCAGTGCGGTGAGCTGGCTGGCCAGTTGGGTCAGAATCGAACCCACACCCCCCGCGGCGCCGACGATCAGCAGGCTCTGGCCTTCATCTTCCTTGCCTTCACGCACTTGCAGGCGTTCGAACAGCAACTCCCAGGCCGTGATGGCGGTCAGCGGCAGCGCGGCGGCGTCGGCAAACCCCAGGCTCTTGGGCATATGACCGACGATGCGCTCATCCACGGTGTGCAGTTCGCTGTTGCCGCCCGGGCGTACCAGCGAGCCGGCGTAGAACACTTTGTCTCCGGCTTTGAACAGGGTCACTTCGCTGCCAACGGCCTTGACCACACCCGCCACGTCCCAGCCCAGCACCTTGGCGGCACCGTTTTCCGGGGCGACGTTCTGGCGTACCTTGGTGTCCACCGGGTTGACCGAGATGGCTTTGACTTCCACCAGCAGGTCGCGCGGGCCGGCGACCGGCTCCGGCAGCTCGATGTCTTGCAGGGAGTTTGGATCGGTGATTGGCAGTGCAGCGTAGTAGGCAATGGCTTTCATGGGGACTCCGGAAAAGGGCAGTGATCAGGCAAGAAATTTCAGGCGCTTGAGTTCGAAGTGTTCGATCACATCAGCGGCCTTGGCGCGGAAGTTCTGGATGTGCGCGCTCTGGTCGTGGTCGGCCAGTGCTGCGTCATCGCTCCAGCGTTCGAGCATGTAGAAGGTCTCGGGATGTTGCAGGTCCTGGTGCAGGTCATATTGCTCGCAACCGGCTTCCAGGCGGGTCGGTGCCAGCAGGCCGCGCAGCAGGGTTTCCAGGGTTGCCTGTTGGCCGGGTTTGGCGATCAGCGTGGCGATGACGTTAAAGGCAGTGGACATATTCAACTCCTGGCACGTGGTGAACGGGATGGGCAGATGATTGGCTATTTCCCGTGAAGATAAAACCCGCTAAAACAGCAGTCTGTTTCAATAGAATTTTGATAATTGGCGGTAATGCATGCTGCGTTTTGATGATTTGCAGTTGTTTGTACGCGCGGCAGACCTGGGCAGTCTGTCGGCTGCCGCGCGGGTCATGGATCTGTCGCCGGCCGTGGCCAGCGCGGCGCTCAAACGCATCGAACAGCAACTGGGCGCGCGGTTGCTGGCGCGCTCCACCCGCAGCCTGCGGTTGACCGCCGAAGGTGAAGGCTTTCTGGAATATGCCCGCGCAGCCTTGAGTTCGCTGGACGAAGGGCGGCGCTTGTTGGCCAGCGGCCAGGACCATGTCAGCGGCGTGCTGCAGCTGTCGGCGCCGTCGGATTTCGGGCGCAACCAGCTGTTGCCATGGCTCGATGAGTTCCAGCGCGACTACCCGCAACTCACCGTGCGCCTGCTGTTGGGCGACCGGATCGCCGACCTGTTCCGCCAGCCGGTGGATATCGCCCTGCGTTACGGCGAGCCCGAAGACTCCAGCCTGATCGCGCTGCCCATCGCCCCGGACAACAGGCGTGTGCTGTGTGCCGCGCCCAGCTACCTCGCCCGCCATGGCGAGCCGCGGCATCTGGAGCAATTGGCGCAACACAATTGCCTGCTGTACATGCTCGGCAGCCGCGTACACGACCACTGGGGTTTTCACGACGGCAAGCGTGAAGTCAGCCTGACGGTGAGCGGCGACCGCTTCAGTGATGACGCCGATGTGGTGCGGCGCTGGGCGGTGGCGGGTGTCGGTATCGCCTACAAGTCGTGGCTGGATGTGAGCAGCGACGTGCTGGCCGGGCGTTTGCGTGTGATCCTGCCGGAGCTGCGCGGTGAGCGCACGCCGCTCAACCTGCTGTGCGCGCATCGTGCGCAATTGAGCAAGCCCATCAACCTGTTGCGGGAAATGCTCGTGGCCCGCTGTGCGACATTGACTGCGCAATGGCCGGAGCGATTGAGCACCGAGCAATAGCCTCCATCAAAGCAAGAAATTTCACTCAGATCCTGTCCCTATCCGCGCTGTCAGACGCCGCGGAACGGGCGGTTTGCGCCCCTATACTTTGGTTCCAACCGCAGCAGACAAATGGTTTAACAAGGAGTGAATACATGGAAGAAGCACCCTGCATCAGTCACATCGCCAGCTTGCTCTGCGAGCCCAAGCGCACCGCCATGCTCTGGGCCTTGATGGACGGGTCGGCGAAATCGTCAGAGGAACTGGCGAGGCTTGCCGGGCTGTCGTCGGCTTCGGCGATCGCGCATTTGTCGCGCCTGACTGGAAGCGGTTTGCTGCGGGTTGAAGCCCAGCGTGGCAAGCGCGTGTTTCGTGTCGCCGCCGTCGACGTCAGCGTTGCCATCGACGCGTTGGCCAGTACCACCATGGCCAGCGCCGTGCGCAGTGCGCCGCAGGGTCTGCCGCCGACGCTGGTGGCGCCGGCGGCGTTGCGGCGAGCCCGGTTATGCCATGGCCACCTGGGCGGAGAACTGGGCGCAGGGCTTTACCAGCGCATGTTTCAGGCCGGTTGGATCGACCGTCATGAACAGCGTACCGAGGTCACCGTCAAGGGCGCGCAGTGCCTGGCAGGCCTGGGCATTTTTACCCACGCGTTGGCCTCGCCCCTGGCGTGCGATTGTTTTGACTGGAGTCAGCAGCAACCGCACTTGGGGGGCGCATTGGGGGCGGGGCTGTTGCAGCTGTTTTTGCAATCGGGCTGGGTCAGCGTGGTCAACGAGTCCCACGCCCTGCAGTTCTCCGACATCGGGCTTGGGGAAATCAGCCGCCTGGCCGCGCCCCAGGGGGGCAATGGTCGCTCAGAGTTTCAGTCAGGTCGCATCCAGCAATAACCAGGCAAAACGATACCGCACACTCGCGTTGGGGATTTTTCATACAGGGGGTGCGGCATGGGCATGCAAGGCTATAGCGCAGCGGAACGGCTGGAACGGTTGCCCATCAGCGGCTACCACCGAATCATCTTCATCATCATCGCGCTGGCGTTTTTCTTCGATTCCATGGACCTGGCGATGATGACTTTCCTGTTGGGTTCGATCAAAACCGAGTTCGGCCTCAGTACGGCCCAGGCCGGGTTGCTGGCCAGTTCGAGTTTTTTCGGCATGGTGGTCGGTGCATCTTTATCCGGAATGCTGGCGGACCGGTTTGGACGCAAACCGGTATTCCAGTGGAGCATCGTGTTGTGGGGCGTCGCCAGCTACCTGTGCTCCACGGCGCAGACGGTGGAGACGCTGACGCTGTTTCGCATTTTGCTGGGGATCGGCATGGGCATGGAGTTCCCGATTGCGCAGTCGATGCTTTCTGAGCTGATCCCTGCCAAGGGGCGCGGGCGCTATATCGCCCTGATGGATGGCTTCTGGCCGTTGGGTTTTGTGGCGGCGGGCGTGCTGTCTTATTTCTTGCTGCCGGTGATTGGTTGGCGTGACATCTTTTTGGTGTTGGCGGTGCCGGCGGTGTTTGTGCTGGCGATCCGGTTTTTTATCCCGGAGTCGCCGCGCTGGCTCGAGCAGGCCGGACGGCACGCGGCGGCGGATAAGGTGTTGCAGGGTATCGAGCAAAAAGTGCGCGATTCGCTGGGGCGCGCCGACTTGCCGGCGCCGATTGCCCTGCCACGGGTTGAGAGCGTGCCGGGGACGTTTTTCTCGGCGTTTCAGCAGCTGTGGTCGCCGCAGTATCGGCAACGCACGATGATGATCTGGAGCGTGTGGTTCTTTGCGTTGCTCGGCTTCTACGGGCTCACCTCCTGGTTGAGCGCGTTGTTGCAGCAGTCGGGGTTTGCGGTCACTCAGTCGGTGTACTACACGGTGATCATTTCCCTGGGCGGGATTCCCGGGTTTCTGATGGCCGCCTGGCTGGTGGAGCGCTGGGGGCGCAAGCCGGTGTGTGTCGTGACCTTGCTGGGCGGTGGCGTGATGGCGTTTGTGTATGGGCAAAGCGCAGTGTTTGGCGGCAACGTGGGGCTGCTGATTACGTCGGGTCTGTTGATGCAGTTCTTTCTGTTTGGCATGTGGGCGGTGCTGTACACCTACACGCCAGAGCTGTATCCCACTTCGGCGCGGGCAACCGGTTCCGGGTTTGCCTCGGCGATTGGTCGGGTCGGCTCGTTGCTCGGGCCGCTGGTAACGGGGTTGGTGTTTCCGATCACGGGGCAGGGCGGGGTGTTTGCCTTGGGGGCGCTGTGTTTTGCCGTGGCGGCGCTGGTGGTGTGGGTGTTTGGGATGGAGACGAAGGGCAAGACGCTGGAAGAACTCACCCAGGCTTGAGACAGATGAGGTCAATGTGGGAGCTGGGCTTGCCCGCGAAGACGGTGTTTCAGTCGACACATGTAGTGACTGACACATCGCCTTCGCGGGCAAGCCCGCTCCCACCGTTAGTCCGTGTTCCTTCAGTGAGCGCGGATTATGGCTTCACGAGCCGCGCATCCAGGCTGTTCTGCGCCAGGCGTTTGGCCTGGTCCTGGGTCATGCCCAGCGAGGTATACAGCGCGTGGAAGTTTTCGGTGACATAACCGCCGAAGTACGCCGGGTCATCCGAGTTCACTGTGACTTTCACGCCACGCTCGAGCATGTCGAGGATGTTGTGCTGGGCCATGTCGTCGAACACGCACAGCTTGGTGTTGGACAGCGGGCACACGGTCAGCGGGATTTGCTCGTCGATGATCCGCTGCATCAGGCGCTCGTCTTCGATGGCGCGTACGCCATGGTCGATACGCTGGATTTTCAGCAGGTCGATGGCTTCCCAGATGTACTCGGGCGGGCCTTCTTCGCCGGCGTGGGCCACGGTGAGGAAGCCTTCGTGGCGGGCGCGGTCGAACACGCGCTGGAACTTGCTCGGCGGGTGACCCATTTCCGAGCTGTCCAGGCCCACGGCCACAAATGCGTCGCGAAATGGCAGCGCCTGGTCGAGGGTTTTTTCAGCTTCGGCTTCACTCAGGTGGCGCAGGAAGCTGAGGATCAAACCGCTGGTGATGCCCAGTTGCTGCTCGCCATCTTTGAGCGCGGCGGCAATGCCGTTGAGCACGACTTCGAACGGCACGCCACGGTCGGTGTGGGTTTGCGGGTCGAAGAAGGGTTCGGTGTGGATCACGTTCTGTTCTTTGCAGCGCAGCAGGTAGGCCCAGGTCAGGTCGTAGAAATCCTGGGAGGTGCGCAGCACATCGGCGCCCTGGTAATACAGGTCGAGAAACTCTTGCAGATTGTTGAAGGCGTAAGCCTTGCGCAGGGTTTCGACGTCGTTCCAAGGCAGTGCAATCTTGTTGCGTTCGGCCAGTGCGAACAGCAATTCAGGCTCCAGCGAGCCTTCCAGGTGCAGGTGCAATTCAGCCTTGGGCAGGGCGTTGAGCCAATCGTACATTTTCTAAATTCTCATCAGGTGCAATGGCGGCATTCTACAGGCCATGGCCGAAATAATCGGCAAAACCTGACCAGCAGGAGAGTATTGGTTTTTTTCACGCAAGGGCCACGTGAACTAAGGTGTAACGAAACGTTAGCGGCGTGGTGCAGTCTGTACCCCATCAATGACTGATTTGCTGCATGAAAAGGCCCGGAATGCTCACATCCCTCAAGCAAGAAAAATACATGTTACTGGCGCTGATTGCCGCCATCGTCGCCTACCCGTTGGAGCACTGGATGCTGCACAGCGGGCAGATGGTGGCGTTACTCAGTGGCGTGGCGCTGATCGTCTTCATCGTCGTGGCTTCGATGCGCGTTGCCCACCACGCTGAACAACTGGCGGAGAAGGTCGGTGACCCTTACGGCACCATGATCCTGACCCTCGCCGCGGTGTTGGTGGAGGTGGTGATCCTGGCGATCATGATGAGCAACGAACCCTCACCGACGCTGGTGCGCGACACGATTTATTCGGCAGTGATGCTCGATATCAACGGCATCCTCGGCCTGGCTGCGCTGATGGGCGGCATCAAACATGGCGAACAGTCCTACAACGATGACTCGGCACGCAGCTACAGCGTGATGATCCTCACGGCCATGGGCGTGTCGATGGTGGTGCCGGAATTTATCCCCCAGGCTGACTGGAAAATTTACTCGGCGTTCACCATCGGTGCGATGGTGCTGCTTTACACCCTGTTTTTGCGCATGCAGGTGGGGCCGCACAGTTATTTCTTCAGTTACAGCTACCCGGAAAAACGCCGCAAGAAACAGCCGGAAGAACAGCAGGAGCCGCCGATCAGTTTGGCTTTCTCCATTGGCACCTTGGTGTTTGGCGTGATTGTGATCGGCGCACTGGCCGAGGTGATGTCCAAGACCCTCGACCTGGGCCTGGAAGGCACGGGCGCACCGCCGGTGATCACGGCGATTGTGGTTGCGGCTATTTCGGCGGCGCCGGAAATTCTGACGGCATTGCGCGCAGCTTTGGCCAACCGCATGCAGTCGGTGGTCAACATCGCACTCGGTGCGTCGTTGTCGACGGTGATTTTGACGGTGCCGGTGATGGAGGCCATGGCGCTCTACACCGGCCAGCCGTTCCAGATGGCGATGACGCCGGTGCAAACCGTGATGGTGTTGATCACGCTGGTTGTCAGTGCGATCAACCTCAACGATGGCGAAACGAATGCCATCGAAGGGATGACCCATTTTGTGTTGTTTGCGACGTTTATCATGCTGTCGCTGTTGGGGTTGTAGAAACCGCAGAACTCAATGTGGGAGCTCGGTTTTGTGGGAGCTGGCTTGCCTGCGATGCAGACAGCTAGGTTTTTCAGTTGCACCGAGATGATGCTATCGCAGGCAAGCCAGCTCCCACATTTTGATTTATGCCTGGCTTAGGTTCCGGCGATCAGCTGTTTCGCCGCCTGTGTGTGATCGGCAATCAAACCTTTCAGATCCAGCCCTTCAACCTGCCCGTCAATCACCCGCCATTTGCCCCCGATCATCACCCGATCCGCCCGGTCGGCGCCGCACAGCAGCAGCGCCGAAATTGGATCGTGGCTGCCGGAAAAACGCAGCTCATCGAGCTTGAACAGCGCCAGGTCAGCCTGTTTGCCCACGGCCAGTTCACCGATATCCGTGCGCCCCAGTAATTGCGCCGATCCTTTGGTCGCCCAGCCCAGCACGCCTTCGGGGGTGATCTTTTCTGCGCCGTAACGCAGGCGCTGGATGTACAGGGCCTGGCGCGCTTCAAGGATCATGTTCGAGGCGTCGTTGGACGCCGAGCCGTCCACGCCCAGGCCAATCGGCGCACCGGCGGCGAGCAGGTCCAGGGTCGGACAGATGCCGGAGGCCAGGCGCATGTTCGAGCTTGGGCAATGGCAGATACCGGTGCCGGCGGCGCCCAGGCGTGCGATTTCATCCGGGTTGAAGTGAATGCCATGGGCCAGCCAGGTGCGCGGGCCGAGCCAGCCGACGCTGTCGAGATAATCCACGGTGCGCAGGCCGAAGCGCTGCAGGCAGAAGTCTTCTTCGTCGAGGGTTTCCGCCAGGTGCGTGTGCAGGCGCACATCGAGGCTGTTGGCCAGTTCGGCGCTGGCTTGCATGATTTGCGGGGTGACCGAAAACGGCGAGCAGGGCGCCAGGGCAATCTGGATCTGTGCGCCGTCGCCGCGCTCATGGTATTCGCGGATCAGGCGTTGGCTGTCGTCGAGGATCACTTGGCCTTGTTGCACGGTCTGCTGCGGCGGCAGGCCGCCGTCGGCTTCGCCCAGGCTCATGGAACCGCGGGTGAGCATGGCGCGCATGCCCAGTTCGCGCACGCTTTGCACTTGCACGTCGATGGCGTTTTCCAGGCCGTCAGGGAACAGGTAGTGGTGATCGGCCGCGGTGGTGCAGCCCGAGAGCAGCAATTCCGCCAAGGCGACTTTGGACGCCAGGGCGAGTTTTTCCGGGGTCAGCCGGGCCCACACCGGGTAGAGGGTTTTGAGCCACGGGAACAACGGCTGGTTGACCACCGGTGCCCAGGCGCGGGTCAGGGTCTGGTAGAAGTGATGATGGGTGTTGATCAGCCCCGGCAGGATCACATGTTCGCGCGCGTCAAACACCTGTGCGCAGGGCACGGCAGGCTCTTGTCCCCAGCCCAGCAGTTCGGTGATCACACCGTCTTGCAGCACCAGTCCGCCACGGGCATCGAGGCCATTGGCAGTGAAAATCGCGAGGGGGTTTTTTAACCAGATACGGGTCGCAGGCATTGGCCGGCTCCTCTGAATGATGGGTTCAGGTTTGCCAGCTCAGTGTTGCCCTGTCTGCTGATCCAGGGTCGCCGGTTGAGGCGAGGTCGGTAGATTACGTGGAGTTCTGGATCCGGTCCAGCTGTAGGCGCGAGGTGCTCTTGAGTCACCAGTGCCGTTCAGTTAAGCGGGCCCCTGTGGGGGGGGGGGTGGGGGGGGGGGGGGGGGTGTGGCCACACTAAAAAGTTTGTTGGGCGCCGAGCTA
>NZ_JANLOF010000061.1:0-70555 GCF_025466135.1 Pseudomonas sp. 14P_5.3_Bac1
GCAAGCCCGCTCCCACATTTTGAATCTTCATTGGATTCCGGGTCTGTATATGCCCAAACAAAAAATGCGCCCCAAGGGCGCATTTTTTTGTTCAGTCAGCAATCGCCTGTTCAGGCAATCGCATCCCACGCACGGTCGCCGTTCTCGTCTTTGATCCGAGTCGGCAAGCCCATCACGTCCAGCGCTTTAAGGAACGGCTCAGCCGGCAGCTCCTCGACGTTGGCCATGTGTTTCACATCCCACTCGCCACGTGCAACCAGCAGCGCTGCGGCCACCGGTGGTACGCCTGCGGTGTAGGAGATGCCCTGGCTGTCCGTTTCAGCAAAGGCTTCTTCGTGATCGGCCACGTTGTAGATGAACATCTCACGCGGCTGGCCATCTTTGCTGCCTTTGACCAGGTCGCCGATGCAGGTCTTGCCGGTGTACCCAGGGGCGAGCGAAGACGGGTCGGGCAGTACGGCCTTGACCACTTTCAACGGCACCACTTCCAGGCCTTCGGCGGTCTTGACCGGTTTTTCGGAGAGCAGGCCGAGGTTTTTCAGCACGGTGAACACGTTGATGTAGTGTTCGCCAAAGCTCATCCAGAAACGCACGTTGGGCACGTCGAGGTTTTTCGACAGCGAGTGCACTTCATCGTGGCCGGTCAGGTACAGGTTTTGCGAACCGACTACCGGCAGGTCGTCGGTGCGTTTGACTTCGAACATGGTGTTGCTGGTCCACTGGCTGTTCTGCCAGCTCCACACCTGTCCGGTGAATTCGCGGAAGTTGATTTCCGGGTCGAAGTTGGTGGCAAAGTATTTGCCATGGCTGCCGGCATTGACGTCGAGAATGTCGATCGAATCAATGCGGTCGAAATGCTGTTGCTGCGCCAGCGCGGCATACGCGTTGACGACACCCGGGTCGAAGCCCACGCCTAGGATGGCGGTGATGTTCTTCTGTTTGCACTCTTGCAGGTGGTTCCATTCGTAGTTGCCGTACCACGGCGGGGTCTCGCAGACCTTGCCCGGCTCTTCGTGGATGGCGGTGTCAAGGTAAGCAACGCCGGTATCGATGCAGGCGCGCAGCACCGACATGTTGAGGAAGGCGGAACCTACGTTGATGACGATCTGCGAGTCGGTCTCGCGGATCAGGGCCTTGGTCGCTTCCACGTCCAGGGCGTTCAGCGCGAAGGCTTGGATGTCGGCGGGCACCTTGAGGCTACCCTTGGCCTTGACGCTGTCGATGATGGCCTGGCATTTGGAGATGTTGCGCGACGCGATAGCAATACGACCGAGTTCGTCGTTGTGCTGCGCGCACTTGTGGGCCACCACCTTGGCGACACCTCCTGCACCAATGATAAGAACGTTCTTTTTCAATTGCTTTATCTCTCCTTTATCCGCCAGCTTACGAAAGGCTGGACAGGTAGTCGTCGTAACCAAATTCACGAACCACCTCGACAGTACCGTCGAGTTGTTTCACTACGATGGACGGCATTTTCAGGCCGTTGAACCAGTTTTTCTTGACCATGGTGTAGCCCGCGGTGTCGATGAACGACAGCCGATCGCCGATGGCCAGCGGACGATCAAATTGATACTCGCCGAAGATGTCCCCGGCCAGGCAGGATTTGCCGCACACCATATAAGTGTGTTCACCCTCGCTCGGCGCCAGCTTGGCGTTGAGGCGATAGATCAGCAGGTCCAGCAGGTGGGCTTCGATGGAGCTGTCTACCACGGCGAGATTTTTGCCGTTGTAGAGGGTGTCGAGCACGGTGACTTCCAGCGAAGCACTGTTGGTGATCGCCGCTTCTCCCGGTTCCAGGTAAACCTGCACGCCGTACTTCTCGGAGAACGCTTTCAAACGGGCGCAGAACGCGTCGATGGCATAGCCTTCGCCGGTGAAGTGAATGCCGCCGCCGAGGCTGACCCACTTGACCTTGTGCAGCAGCGCGCCGAAGCGTTCTTCGATGGTGCCGAGCATCTTGTCGAACAGGCTGAAATCGCCGTTCTCACAATTGTTGTGGAACATGAAACCGGAGATCTGCTCGATGACGCCTTCGATCTTCACCGGGTCCCATTCGCCCAAACGGCTGAATGGGCGCGCAGGGTCGGCCAGCAGGTAGTCGGAGCTGCTCACCTGTGGGTTCACGCGCAGGCCACGGGTCTTGCCTTCGCTGCGTTCGGCAAAGCGTTGCAGCTGGCTGATCGAGTTGAAGATGATCTTGTCGCAGTTCTCCAGCATCTCTTCGATTTCATCGTCGGCCCAGGCCACGCTGTAGGCGTGCGCCTCGCCTTCGAACTTCTGACGGCCCAGCTTCAACTCATACAGCGACGACGAGGTGGTGCCGTCCATGTATTGCTGCATCAGGTCGAATACCGACCAGGTGGCAAAGCACTTGAGCGCCAGCAAAGCCTTGGCGCCGGACTGTTCGCGCACGTAAGCAATCTTCTGCATGTTGACCAGAAGTTTCTGTTTATCGATGAGGTAGTACGGCGTTTTGATCATTTTTGAGAGCCTGCGGCGGTGCCTGCCAAAAAAGGACACGCATTGTGCCCGCACTTGGATCAGATCGAAAGGTTAGCGGGCGGATTTTGCTGCGCCGGTTTCCAAGCATACCCGCGGAGTATGACTATCTGTGGCTACACACCGATCTGATGGGGCAAGCCCCCTCCCACATTTAGCACGGGGGCGCTGCCATCAAACCGTCATCTTGGCACCACGCTACTGCCATATTCCGCCGTTACTGTCCTCGCCAATGAGATCGATCTCAAGCGAGTGACCATGACTGACCTGAAAGACGTTGCGCAGCTGGCCGGGGTATCCCGCGCCACCGCCGCCCGCACCTTTGCTTCCCCCGACCAGGTGCGCCCGGCGACCCGTGAGCAAGTGTTCGCCGCCGCCCGCGAGCTGGGCTTTCGGCCGAACCTGCTCGGCCGCCAACTGCGCCTGCAAACCACCCAGCTGATTGGCGTGGTGGTGCCCAACCTGCTCAACCCGGTGTTCGCCGAGCAGTTCCAGGCCATGGAGCGTGCCGCCCGGCTGCGCGGCTATAGCCTGCTGCTGGCGACCACCGA
Source organism: Pseudomonas sp. 14P_5.3_Bac1 (assembly GCF_025466135.1). Lineage (NCBI taxonomy): Bacteria > Pseudomonadati > Pseudomonadota > Gammaproteobacteria > Pseudomonadales > Pseudomonadaceae > Pseudomonas > Pseudomonas sp. 14P_5.3_Bac1. Next base: position 3,051 of record NZ_JANLOF010000061.1, read on the forward strand.
CTACAGCAGCGAACGCGAAAGCATTGTGGTGGAAGAGTTGCTGCGCCAGCGCGTCGACGGGCTGGTGTTAACCGTGACCGACGCCGAATGCAACAGCGTGCTCAACAGCCTTGTCAGCGAACAAACACCGTTCGTGCTGGCGTATCACCAACCCAGCAACCCCAGCTACAGCGCCGTGTCGGTCGACAACCGCGCGGGCATGGCCCTGGCCACGCGTTATTTGCTCGAAGCCGGGCACCGGCGCATCAGCATGGTCGCCGGCCCCGCGTTGCAGTCCGACCGTGCGCGCCTGCGTTACGCCGGCTATTGCGACGCGATGCGCGAGTACGGGCTTAAAAGCCGCGCGGTGATTGAAATGCCGGCTCACACCCAGGCCGAGTTCGCGGCAATCGAGCCGTTCCTCCAAGGCCCGCAGGCGCCGACCGCGCTGGTGTGTTCCAACGATTTTCTGGCCATCAGCCTGATCGCCGAGTTGCGCCGCAACGCCTGGAATGTGCCCGAGCAACTCTCGGTGATGGGCTTTGACGGCATCGCCCTCGGCACCCAGATGCACCCGACGCTGTGCAGCGTGGTGCAGCCCATCGGCCTGCTGGCCAGCACGGTGATTGACCAATTGCTGGCGCAGATCGCCGGCAACGCCCCGATTTCCCATTGCCTGCCGTGCCATATCCGGCCCGGCGACAGCACTCAACCCTTTGAGGAGACACCTGATGCGCGCGTTCAGTAAAACCCTGGCAGCCGTGCTGCTGTGCGGCATGGCCAGCTTGGCCCAGGCCGCCGAAACCGCGATTTGCTACAACTGCCCACCCGACTGGGCCGATTGGGGCAGCCAACTCAAGGCCATCGCCGCCAATACCGGCGTGCAGGTGCCGCTCGACAACAAGAACTCCGGCCAGTCGCTGGCGCAGTTGGTGGCGGAGAAAGCCGCGCCGGTGGCCGACGTGGTGTATTACGGCGTGACCTTCGGCTTGCAGGCGCAAAAAGCCGACGTGGTCGGCACCTACAAGCCCAAAGGCTGGGAGCAGATTCCGGCCGGCCTGAAAGACCCGGCCGGCCACTGGTTTGCGATTCACTCCGGCACCTTGGGCATCATGGTCAACGTCGATGCACTGGGCGGCTTGCCCGTGCCGCAAAGCTGGGCCGACCTGCTCAAGCCTGAGTACAAAGGCATGGTCGGTTACCTCGACCCGTCCAGCGCGTTTGTCGGCTACGTCTCCGCCGTGGCGATCAACCGCGCCTTGGGCGGCGACCTGGATAACTTCGCCCCGGCCATCGACTACTTCCAGAAGCTCGCCAAAAACGCGCCCATTGTGCCCAAGCAAACCGCCTATGCGCGGGTGCTGTCCGGTGAGCTGCCGATTCTGGTGGACTACGACTTCAACGCCTACCGCGCGCGTTACAAGGACAACGCCAACGTTGCCTTCGTGATTCCCAAAGAAGGCAGCATCAGCGTGCCGTACGTGATGAGCCTGGTGGCCAACGCGCCGCACCGCGCCAACGCTGAAAAGGTCCTCGATTTCGTGCTCTCCGATGCAGGCCAGGCACTGTGGGCCAAGGCCTACCTGCGCCCGGTGCGCGCAATGAAAATGCCGGCCGACGTCGCCGCGCAGTTCCTGCCCGACAGCGACTACGCCCGCGCTGGCGTGGTGGACTACGAAAAAATGGCCGCTGTGCAGGAAGCCTTCGCCGCCCGTTACCTGAGCGAGGTCAAGTAAGTGGCAACCTCGGCAAAACATGCCGCCTGGGCACTGGCCCCGGCCTTTGCGGTGCTGTTCGCGTTCTGGCTGTTGCCGCTGGCGCATTTGATCGTGCTGGGCACCGAGCGCCGCGACAGCAACGGCAGCGGCTATTGGCAGGTGCTCAGCAGCACGCAGTACCTGGGCAGCCTGGCGCAAACCTGCGTGCTGGCCGTGTTTGTGACGCTCACCGCGTTACTGATCGGCGGCATCAGTGGTGTATTCCTCGCGCGGCAGCAGTTCTTCGGGCGTTCGGCATTGGTGGCATTGCTCACCTTTCCATTGGCGTTTCCTGGCGTGGTGGTGGGCTTTCTGGTGATCCTGTTGGCCGGTCGCCAAGGCCTGTTTGCGGCCCTGGGCCTGCAACTGGCCGGTGAGCGCTGGATTTTCGCGTACTCGCTGGCGGGGTTGTTTGTCGGCTACCTGTACTTCTCGATCCCGCGGGTGATCCTCACGGTGATGGCCGCGTGCGAAAGCCTCGACCGCAGCCTGGAAGAAGCCGCGCACTCACTGGGCGCCGGGCATTGGCGCGTGGTGTGCGACGTGATCGTGCCGGGGCTGGCGCCTGCGTTGGCCTCGTGCGGGGCGATTTGTTTTGCCACGTCCATGGGCGCGTTCGGTACCGCCTTTACCTTGGGCACGCGGCTGAATGTCACGCCCGTGGCGATCTACAACGTGTTCACCAACTACGCCAACTTTGCCGTCGCCGCCGCGCTGTCGGTGGTGCTCGGTGCAGTGACCTGGGCGGTGTTGCTGCTCACGCGTCGCCTGGTGAAAAACGCGGGGACGGTCCTGTGAAGCGCTCATCGCTGTTTGTGGTGCAACTGCTGTTTACCCTGCTGGTGTGCGCCTTCATGTTGGTGCCGGTGTTGATGTCGTTGCTGGCCGGGCTGACGCGTAACTTCTTCGTCGGCCTGTCCAGCGGCTTGACCTTCGACTGGCTGGTGCAGGTGTGGCAGGCCTATTCGCCCACGGTTTGGCTGTCGCTGCAATTGGCCCTGGCCTGTGCAGTGTGCGTTTGCGTGGTCGGCGTGCCGGCGGCCTATGCCTTGGTGCGCATGAACAACCGCTTCAGCCGAGCCTTCGAAGAGCTGATGGTGCTGCCGGTGGCGATGCCGGGTTTGGCCAGTGCGTTGGCGTTGCTGCTGACCTACGGCCAATTCGGCACGTTCCGCAGCAGCTGGTTGTTCATCCTTGTCGGCCATGTGCTGTTCACCTTGCCGTTCCTGGTGCGCCCGGTGATGGCGGTGATGCAACGTCAGCAACTGCCGGTATTGGAAGAGGCTGCCGCCAGCGTCGGCGCGGGGCCGATCAAGCGCTTTTTCAGCGTGGTGGTGCCCAATTGCCGGGCGGGCATTCTGGCCGGCGTGCTGATGGTGGTCACCCTGAGCCTGGGTGAGTTCAACCTGACCTGGATGCTGCACACGCCGATGACCAAGACGCTGCCGGTGGGTTTGGCCGACAGCTACGCCTCGGCGCGCCTGGAAATCGCCAGCGCCTACACCCTTATCTTTTTGCTGATGATCGTGCCGCTGCTGATTGCGTTGCAGGCCATCAGTGCTCGTTTGTCCCGTGGAGAGCGTCGATGACCGCTATCACTATTCGCCTGCAGGGCTGTCGCAAGGCATTCGCCGACGGCACCGTGGCCGTGCATGACCTGAACCTGAGCGTCGAAGGCGGCGAAACCCTGGCAATTCTCGGCCCGTCCGGCTGTGGCAAAACCACCACCTTGCGCCTGATTGCCGGCCTGGAACGCCCGGACGTGGGCCAGGTGTTTTTCGGCGATCAAGATGTCACGCGCCTGCCCATCGAGCGCCGTGATGTGGGCATGGTGTTCCAGAATTACGCGCTGTTTCCCAACCTGGACGTGGCCGGCAATATCGTCTACGGCCTGAAGATTCGCGGCGTGTCGGCGCCTGAGCGCAACAAGCGCTGCGAGGAACTGTTGGAACTGGTGGGCTTGCAGCACCACGGCAAGCGCAGCATCCATGAACTGTCGGGCGGCCAGCGTCAGCGTGTGGCCTTGGCCCGCGCGCTGGCACCGCGTCCCAAAGTGCTGTTGCTCGACGAGCCGCTGGCCGCCCTGGATGCGCAATTGCGCGAGCGCCTGCGCAGCGAGCTGGATCAACTGCTGCGCGGGCTTGGCATCACCTCGGTGTTCGTCACCCACGACCAGAGCGAAGCCATGGCGCTGGGCGACCGCATCCTGGTGATGGAGCAGGGGCGTATCGCGCAACTGGCCAGCCCTCGGGAGATCTACCAGCAACCGGCCAATGCGTTTGTCGCAGGCTTTGTCGGCAACCTCAATGCCTTTTCTGTGCTGGCGCGGACTGCCCACGGCCTGAAAGTCTGCGGCGGCGAACTGCCGTGGCACGGCGCCGACTTACCGAGCACCGTGTACTGCCGCCCCGAACACCTGCGCGTGATGGAAGACGAAGGGCACCTGCACGGCCATCTGGTCGCGCAGTTCTTCCAGGGCGCACAAAGCCGCCTGCTGGTGGATGTGGGCGGCCCGCAACTGCTGCTGGTGGACAGCAGCGACAACCAACTGCACCGCGTCGGCGCGCCGATTGCCCTGGCAATCGCGCCGCACGTGGTGTTCACCCTGAATGCGTGAGAGCTTATTTTGAACCGTCCGTTTCTTGTTGCGCAGATCAGCGACCTGCACCTTAAAGCCGGTAACCGCCTGACCTATGGCGTGGTCGATACCCTGGGGGCACTGCGCCGCGCCGTCGACCATCTGAACGCCAGTCACCCACGGCCCGATATCGTAGTGATCAGCGGCGACCTGGTGGATTTTGGCCGCGCCGATGAATACGCCGTGCTGCACCCGGAGTTGGCGCGCCTGCACATGCCGTGCTACCTGGTGCCCGGCAACCACGACACGCGCGGGCCGTTACTGGATGCGTTCGGCGATCACGCTTATCTGCCGACGTCGGCAGACGGCCCGCTGGATTGGGTCGTGGATGAGCATCCGCTGCGCTTGATCGGCCTGGACTCGACCATTCCCGGTGGTCACGGCGGCCAACTGCTCGACAGCCAATTGCAGTGGCTCGACGCGCAATTGGCGCTGCGCCCCGAGGCACCAACCTTGCTGATCCTGCATCACCCGCCGTTTAGCAGCGGCATCGGCCATATGGACCGCGAACCCTTTATCAACGCCGCCGCCCTGGAGCGCGTCGTCGCCCGCCACCCACACGTGGAGCGCCTGTTGTGCGGGCATTTGCACCGCCCGATGCAACGGCGTTTTGGCGGCAGCCTGAGTTGCGTGTGCCCCGGCACCTCGCACCAGATCGTGCTTGACCTGCAAGACGCCGCGCCTGCGCATTTCAACCTGGAACCGGCCGGCTACCTGCTGCACCGCTGGGATGCGCAGCACGGGTTGATCAGCCACAACGGCGTGTTCGGGGACTACCCGGGGCCGTATCCGTTTTATGACGCTCATGGATTGATTGACTGAGGTTTTACGGAGGTTCACTTCACTCAACTAAGCACTTAAACGTTGGTTAACGCGGCGGCCAACCTAAGTTGGTCGCGTGCATCCTGCTGCCCTTTTTACGCGCCCGGAACCTGGATTCCGCGCCGGAGTTCGTCCTGATGAAAGCTACTTTGAATGTACTGAGTGTATTAACCGGCGGCCTGGGTATTGCCCTGAGCCCCTTGGCCTCGGCTGATTTTTTGAGCGACAGCAAAGCCAACTTGGGCCTGCGCAACTTCTACTTCAATAACGACAACCGCGACGGCGCCGCCGCACCGTCGAAGACCGAAGAGTGGGGCCAGGCGTTTATCCTCAACTACCAGTCGGGCTTTACCGACGGCACCGTCGGTTTTGGTCTGGACGCCGTCGGCATGCTCGGCGTAACCCTCGACAGCGGCGCTGGCCGCCACGTGGGCAGCTCGATGATTCCCACCGATGACGGCAAGGCAGCCGACAGCTGGGCGCGCGGTGGCGCGACGGCCAAGGCGCGTTTTGCCAAGACCGAACTGCGCTACGGCTACCTGCGCCCGAACTTGCCGATCCTGGTGAGCAACGATGGCCGCCTGCTGCCGCAATCCTTCGAGGGCGCGCAGGTCACCAGCAAAGACATCGACAACCTGACGCTGATCGGCGGCCAGCTGCAACACACCACCGGCCGTGGCTCCAGCGATCGCAGTGGCCTGGCGGCCGCGGGTGGCACGCAAGAGAGCAATAAATTCAACTACGCAGGTTTCGACTACCAAGTGAACAAGGACCTGCTGGTCCAGTACTACTACGCCAACCTCGAAGACTATTACCAACAGCACTTTGCCGGGTTGATCCATGTATTGCCGTTGGGCGATTACGGCTCATTGAAAACCGACCTGCGTTATTTCAACACCACCTCCGACGGCAAGAACAGCACTGCCGCCGGGCGTGCCGAAGGCTATAAGTTCAGCGGCTATACCCGGAAGGGCAACGGCGAAATCGACAACAACACCTGGAGCGCCGCGTTCATCTACTCGCTGGGCCCGCACGCGATCACCGCGGGTTACCAGCAAGTTTCCGACGACAGCAACTTTGCCCAACTCAACCAGGGTGGCCTGGTCAACAAAGGCGAGGGCGGTTCGAGCCTGTACCTTTACACCGACCGCACCGTGCAAACCTTCATCCAGGCCGGCGAACGCACCGCCTTTGCGCAATACGCCTACGACTTTGTCGCGCTGGGCCTGCCTGGCCTGAAGGCGTCGGTGATGTATTTGAAAGGCGACCATATCCTCACCACCGCCGGCAACACTGCCAGCGAATGGGAACGGGACATCTCCCTGGATTACGTGGTGCAGAGTGGCACGTTCAAAAACGTCGGGTTTGGCTGGCGCAACGGCGTGTCGCGCAGTGAAGTGGCGCGCGACCAGGATCAGAATCGGGTGTTTGTGAGTTATTCGATTCCGTTGCTGTAAGTGCGCGATGCACGGTGCCTCATGGCTCTTTTGAGGCCCGTGCTTTCAGCGCGATCAGTGACATTACGTGCGTCGCGTGGTCGTTATCGATACGTTGAAAACCGCAACGCAGATAGAACTGCGTGGCTTGCGGCGTATCGGTAGTGAGCCGTGCTTCCTGAAAATGCGCCGCCGCGTGCGCCAGTAGCCGTTTGACCAAGGCTTTGCCGATTGCCTGTGCGCGCATGCTGGGCGCGATGTACACCCGGCGTAGCCGACCGACCCCGGGACCCGCATAAGGGTCACAGGACACACCGCCGACGCCAATCAACTGGCCGTGGCGAAACACACCGAAAAGGCATTCACCCGGCTGATCAAACCGATTCGTACGGTTTTCCCATTCGCTGATAAGCCGCGTCAGGAACCTGAACCCTTCGGCGACAGCCTGCGCTTGCAGCGCGTGGATTTGCTCGGGAAGCTCTTCCAGTTTGCGTATCGCAACGTCTTCGCTGGCGTGGGTCACACCGTTTCTCCGCAAAACCACGCAGCTCTGGATTCAATGCAGCTGTGCGTCTGCTTGTGCGCAGTAAAAGGGCTATCGAGGGTGCCGACCGCGATAGATATCCATTCTGGAAAACGTCCATGGGCGTCAGACCAGAACAGCGATGATCCGCACCGCGAGCAGAATTGGCGAGTGACGCCCGCTGAAGATTCATAGCGTCGAAGCACATCCGCAGCGGCGTTGATACTGACGGCTGACCGAGGGGCGCTGGCATACGTGGCGAACGCCGCGCCGTGCGCTTTCTGGCATTTTTTGCAGTGGCAGTGGATGACCGCTTTCAAAGGGGTCGACACCTGATAACTGATTGCGCCGCACAGGCAGCTGCCTTGGGTCACTGCATCCATGTTTTGGTGCCTCCCAGTAAATACCGCCACAGTTTATTCCAGTGCGCCACGCCCAGGGTGAATGAGTTGCTGGGGTGAGCAGGGCGCTTGTGGCAAATCGACTTTGCGTGGCGAGCGGGCCTCTTGTGGCGAGCGGGCTTGCCCCGCGTTGGGGGGCGAAGCCGCCCTGAACCCGGCTGGCGCGATGTGCCTGACTGAATGCGGCGCTCTTATCGGGGCTGCTGCGCAGCCCAACGCGGGGCAAGCCCGCTCGCCACAGGAAGCCTGTTTGCCACAGCAAGCCCACTGCACGTCATCGCCGACGGCGTAACCGTAGGTGTCGTTGACGCGCTTGAAATAGTCGGCGTCGATCAGTGCGTCGTGCGTGGCCAGTTTCGGCAGGTCGGCATTGGCCTGGGTGCGAGCCATTGGCGACGGGCGGGGTGTACGCGCTGTGTGTGCAACCGCAGGCAGTCCCACGCAGGCTGCAGCATGGTCATGGCGTGGTTCGCCCACCAGGCGCAACGCTGAACCACAAACGTACAAGATTCAGCGCAAAGCGCCTCAGTAGACTCGCCGGACTTCTTCTACGGCAGGTTTCTCCATGGACATTTTCCTCTACGCCTTTAGCGTCATGTACAGCCCCGGCCCTGTGAACCTGATGGGGCTGAACGCCGGGCTTACCGGCAAATTCCGTCGCTCCAGCGGGTTCTACCTCGGCGTGGGCTGCGCGATGCTGTTGATGTTCGTGCTGTTTGGCTACACCGGCGAGGCGATCATTTCCCAGGCGGCGCTGCCGTATATCTCGCTGGTCGGCGGGGTGTACACGCTGTACCTCGCCTATCAGGTGTTCACTGCCCGCACGGTGGTTGAAGAAACTTCAAGCACGCCCGGCAAGGCCCTCACGTTCTGGAATGGCCTGGTGATTCAGTTGCTCAACCCCAAGGGCATCGTGGCGGTCTTGCCGATCACCAGCGTGATGTTTCCGGCGGCGCATATCACCGGCGCGTCCATCGCCGGGGTTTCGGCTTTGCTGGGGCTGGGCGCGGTCGGCGCGCCGTGGGTCTACGCCTTGCTGGGCGCGGTGTTGGGGCGGCGGATTAACGGCGCGTCGGCGTTCACCGTATTCAACCGCTGCATGGGACTGGCGTTGGCCGGCTGTGCGTATTTCATGTTTCACGCGTTCTATCTCCACGTCGCTTCAACATGAACGAATCTTGTGATCATCTGGAATAGAATGAGTTTGTCTCACGATGAGTGGGTGTCGACAATGGCTGCCATCAAATATCGACATTGGAGTTGTAAGTCATGGCAGTCGCTCATTCCCTGGGATTTCCGCGCATTGGACGCGATCGTGAACTGAAAAAAGCGCAGGAAGCGTTCTGGAAGGGCGAACTCGACGAAGCCGGCCTGCGCGCCGTTGGCCGTGACCTGCGCAACACTCACTGGGCGTTGCAGAAGCAGGCCGGCATCGAGCTGTTGCCGGTCGGCGATTTCGCCTGGTACGACCAGGTCCTGACTCATTCCTTGATGTTCGGCGTGATCCCTGAGCGCTTCCGCCCAGCCGACGGCCAAGCCACATTGCACACGCTGTTCGGCATGGCCCGTGGCGTCAGCGACAACTGCTGCGGCGGTGCCCACGCCCAGGAAATGACCAAGTGGTTCGATACCAACTACCACTATCTGGTGCCTGAATTCAGTGCTGACCAGCAATTCCACCTGGGTTGGGAACAGCTGTTTGAAGAGGTCAAGGAAGCCCGTGACCTGGGCCACAACGTCAAGCCGGTCGTCATCGGCCCGCTGACCTACTTGTGGTTGGGCAAGCCCAAGGGCGGTGACTTCGACAAGCTGGACCTGCTCGATCGCCTGCTGCCGCTGTACGGCCAGATCTTTCAGCGCCTGGCTGACCTGGGCGTTGAGTGGGTGCAGATCGACGAGCCGATTCTGGTTCTGGACTTGCCGCAAGACTGGAAAAACGCTTTTGAGCGCGCCTACAACCTGATCCAGCGCGACCCGCTGAAAAAGCTCGTGGCCACCTACTTCGGTGGTCTGGAAGAAAACCTCGGCCTGGCCGCCAACCTGCCGGTCGATGGTTTGCACATCGATCTGGTGCGTGCACCGGAGCAGTACCCGACCATTCTTGATCGCCTGCCGGCTTACAAAGTGTTGTCCCTGGGCGTGGTCAATGGCCGCAACGTCTGGCGCTGCGACCTGGAAAAAGCCTTGGCGACCTTGCAGCACGCACATGAAAAGTTGGGTGATCGTTTGTGGGTGGCGCCGTCCTGCTCACTGCTGCACAGCCCGGTCGACCTGGGCCGTGAAGACACGCTGGATGCCGAGCTGAAAAGCTGGCTGGCCTTCGCCGTGCAGAAGTGCGCGGAAGTGGCGGTGCTGGCCCAGGCCGTCAACGCGCCGCAGGCGCCGAATGTACGCGCCGCGTTGGCGCAGAGCCGCGCCGTGCAAGCGGCTCGCGCGGCTTCAACGCGAATTCACAAACCTGCCGTACAAGCCCGCGTGGCGGCGATCACCGCCAAGGACAGTCAGCGCCAGTCGCGGTTTGCCCAGCGTATCGAGCAGCAACGTGCCGGCCTGAACCTGCCGCTGTTGCCGACCACCACCATCGGTTCGTTCCCGCAAACCGCCTCGATCCGCCTGGCGCGCCAGTCGTACAAGGCCGGCAAGTTGAGCGAAGCCGAGTACGTCGAAGCGATGCACAGCGAGATCAAGCACGCCGTGCAAGTGCAGGAAAACCTCGGTTTGGACGTGTTGGTGCATGGCGAAGCCGAACGAAACGACATGGTCGAGTACTTCGCCGAACAACTCGACGGCTACGTGTTTACCCGCTTCGGTTGGGTGCAGAGCTACGGTTCGCGCTGCGTGAAACCGGCGGTGATCTTCGGCGACCTGAGCCGCCCGAACGCCATGACCGTGGAGTGGATTCGCTATGCCCAAGGCCTGACCAGCAAGGTGATGAAGGGCATGCTGACCGGCCCGGTGACCATGCTGATGTGGTCGTTTGCGCGTGAAGACGTGAGCCGCGAAGTGCAGGCGCGTCAACTGGCGCTGGCGATTCGTGACGAAGTGGTTGACCTGGAGGCGGCCGGCATCAAGATCGTGCAGATCGACGAAGCGGCGTTCCGTGAAGGCTTGCCGTTGCGCCGGGCGCAGTGGCAACACTACCTGGACTGGGCCACCGAAGCGTTCCGCCTGTGCGCCTGCGGCGTGCGTGACGAAACCCAGATCCACACGCACATGTGCTACAGCGAGTTCAACGATGTGATCGAGTCCATCGCGGCGATGGACGCCGACGTGATCACCATCGAGACGTCGCGCTCGGACATGGAGTTGCTGGACGCGTTCGAAGCGTTCGCGTACCCCAATGACATCGGCCCGGGCGTCTACGACATCCACTCGCCGCGCGTGCCGGATGCGTCGGAAATGGCCAACTTGCTGCGCAAGGCCGCCCAGCGGATTCCGGCCGAGCGCCTGTGGATCAACCCGGATTGCGGTTTGAAAACCCGCGGCTGGCCGGAGACAGAAGCGGCGTTGGTTCATATGGTCACCGCGGCGCGTCAACTGCGCGCTGAGCTGGCGTAACGCGGTTTAAACATGTGGGAGGGGCTTGCCCGCGATTGCAGTGTGTCAGTCCCGAATGTGGCTGACCTGCTTCTCGACTTCAGGCGAGCCGGTCGAAGCCCTTCAAGCGGTACAGCAACACCGACGCCGCCCAGCTGGCGACGAAAATCCCGATGATGATGTAGCCGAGCATCCCGAAGCTGTCGTTCAGGTTGCCGATAAAGCCCCAGAAATCACCCTTGAGCTCCAACTGGTCGGCCATCAGCCCCAGCGCCTCGATGCTGCCGATGATCACCGCCACGACCACCGAGACCAAGGTAATGCTCATGTTGTAGTAGAGCTTGCGCAGCGGCTTCATGTACGCCCAGCCGTAGGCGCCGAGCATCAAGTGGCCGTCCAGCGTGTCAACCAGCGACATGCCGGCGCTGAACAGCAGCGGGAACACCATGATCGACCACGGCGATAAGCCCTGCGCCGCCTGCGTGGCGGAGATGCCCAGCAGGGCGATTTCGGTGGCGGTGTCAAACCCCAGGCCAAACAGAAAACCCAGCGGGTACAGGTGCCAACTGCGGCTGATCAGGCGAAACAGCGGGCGGAAGATTCGCGCCATGAAACCGCGGTCGGCCAGCAGCAGGTCAACATCCTCATCGACGTAGGCGCCGCCCTCGCGCACGTGGCGCCAGGCCTTGTAGATCGACCGCAGGATGACCAGATTCATCAGCGCGATCACCAGCAAAAAGACCGCCGACACTGACGTGCCGATCACACCGCCAACCGCCTTGAACGCCTCGACATGGGCGGCTGTAAGTGCCACGCCAATGGAGGCCAGCACCACCACCGACGAATGCCCCAGAGAGAAAAAGAACCCCACCGCCACCGGGCGTTTGTGCTCTTGCATAAGCTTGCGGGTGGCGTTGTCGATGGCGGCAATATGATCGGCATCCACCGCGTGGCGCAGGCCGAAACTGTAGGCGAGCAGGGCAGTGCCCAGTAACACGGGGTGCTGATGAAACGCCGCCAGCGCCCAGAGCCAGGCGCCGACGTTAATGGCGACCAAAATGCCGTAAATGCCAAACAGCTTGGTGCGCACGTGGCCATTGGAATCACTGAAAACCTGGGCAAGACGGTGAATCATCCGGTAAACCCTATGTGCGATGGCACGACCGCTGCGAAGCAGGAGCGGCTCCAGAGCGGAAACTTAATGGATTCTGCCGGCGTCAATGATGAAATCTGCAAGCCAATGGGAGGTAATGATGTCGAGCATCAACGGGCAACCGGCCGAGGCGGTGATCGAGTTCTGGAAGCAGGCAGGCCCCAAGCGCTGGTTCGCCAAGCACGACGCGTTTGACGCGGCCTTTCGCGACACCTTCCATGCCACGCATATGCAAGCGGCCCGGCGCGAACTGGAGGGCTGGCTGGATTCGGCACACGGCGCGCTGGCCTTGCTGATCCTGCTGGATCAATACCCGCGCAATGCCTTTCGTGGCACCGCGCACATGTTTGCCACCGACCCGCTGGCGCGCTTGTACGCGCGGCGGATGGTCGATGCTGGCCTGGACCAATTGATCGCGCCCGAGCTGCGGGCGTTCTGTTACTTGCCGTTCGAGCATTCGGAAGACCCCGCCGATCAGCAGCGCTCGTTGGTGCTGAACCAGCAGCTGGATGCCAGCACCTACCATTGGGCCAAGGAGCATGCCGCGATCATCGAGCGGTTTGGGCGCTTTCCACACCGTAATGAAGTGTTGGCCAGGGGCACCACGGCGCAAGAGCGTGAGTTTCTCGATAAAGGCGGTTTTGCCGGCTAAGCCTGCGTCAGGCTTTCCTTGGCGCGCGCCGGGCGCAAGCGCCGCAGGCCCTTGAGGTCAACGGCCCAGCGCAACGCTTCGGTGGCTGACGGACGCGGACCCTGGGTGATTGCGTGCTCATCCGTGGAGAGCGCACCGAGGTAACCTTGGGCACCGCCGCGCTCACTCCAGTAGTGGGTGTGGCTGAGCCATGAGCGGGCGAGCCAGCCTTTGCGCGAGCCCACGGTTACCGGCAAATCCAGCACGCCTGCGCCCATCACCGGGCTGACCGGGCCTGCGACGATGTCGCCAAACAGGCCATAGGGCGCGGGAAAGTAGAGGTTGGTCCAGCGCGTCACTGCAAATGCTGCCGCGTGGTGCAAATACTGGGGCGTGAAGGGTTTCTGGCCGAGCATCACCGGATGACGGGCGTTGTAGCCGTAGCCCTTTTCGTCCTGAGTGGGCGGGCAGGCGGGGGCTTCGCGGCGCTCCATGCGTTTTTGGAAGTCACTGACGCTGCGCCCCAGCAACAGGCTCGCGTGGGCCATCGGGCTGCCGACGGTTACCAGATCGGTAATGCGCCACGGGTTGCCCAGGCCGCGCTGCTCGATAAAGGCTTCGGTCTGCTGCTCGCGAAATTTCAAAATGCTGCCTAGGCTGCCGTCAAGCGCGGCGCCGGCGTTGGGCAGCGTGTCCTTGATGACCGGCTGCAGCGCTTCGTGATTGGCATAACGGCTGGCGAGTTCGCGGTTGCTTGGAATGACTTGGGTCAGCTGATCGTGATGTTCGTGCCACAGATAACCGACGATGTCGTAGGCGATCACGCTGCCCAAACTGTGGCCGACCACGATGATGCGGTCGTAATCGCCTTTGTTGTGCAGGGCCCGCAGCAATGCCACGCCGTCGGCGCGAATCTGCTCGCGCACCACCACGTTCTGCGGGTTGGGGCTCAGGTAACGGGCGGCGTCGCCCAGGTAGGACAGGGCCGAGTAACGCAGCGCCAGGCCGATAGCGCCGAGCAGCAACGGCACCAGCGCGAACGGGTTGTCGCCGTGATCGAACTGGCCCCAGGCCGTGGCGAGGGTGCCGCTGGCGATCAGCAGCACCAGCAGCATCACCGTCCAGCGCGTGGTGCGCCAGATCGGCACGATGGCGTCGGGAATATCGCGGCGTGGGCGCTTGAAGATGTCCCAGAGCCAACTGAGCAGGTGGCCGACTTTGGTGCCCTGCATCTTGTGGGCCCAGTAGTACTCGTAGAAATCCGTGCTGGTGCGGCCGGACGACTTCAAGACGCGCAGGTCGAAATTGCGTGACAGCCGATCCGGCTTGCTCCAGTAGAAGGGCGTGCCGTCGGGCGTGTCGGCGGGAATCATGGCATCCACAAAGCCATGCAGGGTGTCCATCGGGCGTTGCTCGCCGATGCCGTGTATGACGACAACTGCTTGTTTCATAAGCTGATCGTTCCTTGAAAGCTTCGAATGGCGGGGCGTTTTCGCAAACTAGCGAATCGATGCGATATTGCCACTATCGAGGCTATTCCCGCCAGGAATGCCCCCATAAAAAACCGCCATTGTCTTTATTGCCCCGCCTCTCGTAGCGTGGGTGCTCACCCAAGGAGACCTGCCATGCACCCGCACCCGTTACGCCTCTATGTGGATTCCCAGTTCACCAGCCCCTACGCGATGTCGGTGTTTGTCACCCTGCGCGAAAAAGGCCTGGCGTTCGACATGCTCACCCTGGACCTGAACACCGCGCAAAACCAGACGGCGGACTTTACCCAACTGTCGCTGACCCAGCGTGTGCCGACGTTGGTGGAAGGCGAGTTTGCCCTGTCGGAATCTTGCGCTATCACTGAATACCTGGAACAGGTCTATCCCGAAACGCCGGTGTACCCGGCTGACCCACAGCAGCGGGCGAGGGCGCGGCAGGTTCAGGCGTGGTTGCGCAGTGATTTGCTGGCGATCCGTCAGGAGCGCTCGACGCTGGTGGTGTTTTACGGGCAGAAGATGCCGCCGTTGTCGCCCGCCGCCGAAGCGGCCGTACGCAAGTTGTTCAGTGCGACGCAGACGCTGTTGGCCGGCAACCCACCGTACCTGTTCGGCGAGTGGTCGATTGCCGACCTTAACCTGGCGGTGATGCTCAATCGCCTGATCCTCAACGGTGACAGTGTGCCCACCGAATGGGTGGACTACGCGCAGCGCCAATGGCAGCGGCCGTCAGTGCAGGCATGGGTCAACCTGCAACGCCCAGCGCTCTAAGGGTTTACATCCATTCCTGGGACACGCGCCGGTCGAGGTCTTCCCAGTCCGCCATGCCCAGTACTCGGGTGGTGTTCAAGCCCCGCAGGTAGCCGCGCAATTGCTGGGCGCTGGCGTAACGCTGGTCGGCGTCGGCGGCCTCGTCCTGCAGCACGTCTTCATAATCGACCAGGTAATCGGCGACCCGCTCGCGAAACTCCGGCAGTACGGCTTCGCGGATGCGGTCGAAGGTTTTCTGGTGGGGCTTCATGGCGTGGTCCTTATAGTTTTATAGAGGTCGGGAGACGCGACACTATCGGTTCAAATGATAGTCACCATCAAGCATCGCAAGTTCTGTTTTTATGCCAAAAGCGCAGAATCAGCGCATCGAGACGCTGATCAAGGAAATGCGCGATGAGGACGATTATCCAACTGGGTTTAATGATGCTGATGTTCGGCAGTGTGGTTCTGACCAGCCCCGCATTTGCTGATGATCTGCCTACGGGCCATTTGCTGCCACTCGTCGGTAGCGTAGACTCCCTGCAGCGCGCGCAGTCGGTGGGTGTGCTGTACAGCGAAAACACCCGCGACAACCTCAGTTACCTTGAACGCTACCACGCCATGGCCATGAACGGCGCCAAGGATGCCCTTGACGGGCGCATCCGCGAGGCGTTCGTCAACAGCTCCGACCCGGAACTGGCGATTGATTGGCTGATGAGTTCATTGCAGGGCACGTTTCGCATCGTCACGGTCTACAGCAGCCTGGATGAGCTGGTGCAGGCTCACCCGGATGTGGTGGTGATGCTCGATACCCATAACCAATTGCTGACCCAGCGTAACGATCAGGTCGAGGCGCGTTTTGTGGCGCGGTTCTATGACGCCGACCTGCAATACATCGCCAAGGCTGAAGGCTCGGTGCACAAACAGGTGCCGTCGGTATGGGTGCATGACAAGGCGGCCCCGGACATTGCCGCGCAGATTGAACAACAGCGTGATGTACAGCTCGATGCCTTGAAGCAGTTTGATGCGTCGCTAAAGGCCCTGGTCCGCGCGGGATGACGCGCGGATCGTTGTGAACCCTATTTGGTTATTTTCAGGAATGTTTATGCGCTCTTTTTTCGTCCCGGCCCTGGCTTTTGCTTCGTTGTTGCTGACCGGTTGTATCACGGCTCCCAACGCTCCAAGCTTGACCCTGCAAACCGACAAAACCCCTGAAGGCTATGTGCAGTGCGTAGTGCCCAAGCTTGAAAAACGCGGCATCACCTCGACGGTGACGCAGAACTCGCGCCACGCCAAGGTGGTGTTGACCAGCAAGATTGCTGCCGATGATGTGCTGGAGGCCTACAAGTCCCAGGACGGCACCAAGGTGTTCCTGTACGAGCGCAAGCCACTGGCCTCGGCAATCAAACCGTCGCGGCTGGAGCTGGCGGCGCAGGACTGCAAATAATCCAGGCACGCCTGGGGGTTTGAATGTGTGGAGCGGGCTTGCTCGCGAAGGCGGCGTATCAGTCGATACATTTATTGACTGATCCACCGTTTCGCGAGCAAGCCCGCTCCCACATTTGCGATGGGCCGGGCCTAGGGTTTTGCTTCGCTGCTGAAGGTGTTCACGGTCTTGACCAGCCCCTTGGCTGCCAACGCCACCAACTCACCGCCTTTTTCCACCGTCGCCAGCGCCGGGTCCGAACCCATTCGCCCGTCGGGGAAGCGGGCGCGGAAGTCCAGCGCTTCGCGGATCGGCCCGGTATTGGCGATTTGCGGAGAATACTCGGCGGACTTGATCGATTGCGGGTACGCCCACTGCGTCACCGCAATTTCTGACGGCGTGGCATGGCTGCCGTGGCCCACCGGGAATTGGCGTTGAGCCAAATCGTGCACGCCTTCCAGGTCCCACCAGTTCACCAGCTTGAGCGCGAAACCGGCGGGGCGGCGGGCAAAACTGGCTTCGGCGTACAGCTCGGAAAACGCCGCTTCAATGGTGGCGATATTGCCGCCGTGGCCATTCAGGAACAGGATCTTCTCGAAACCGTGCCCGGCCAGCGAGCGCACCCAGTCGCCAATGGCGGCGATAAAGGTGGAAGGGCGCAGGGAAATGGTGCCGGGAAAACCCAGGTGGTGCTGGGCCATGCCGATGTTGAAGGTCGGGCCGATCAGGATGTCGGCGTTCTTCTGCGCCTCGTGGGCGATGATCTCCGGGCACATCCAGTCGGTGCCCAGCAGGCCGGTGGGGCCGTGTTGTTCGTTGGATCCGATGGGAATCACCACCGTGCGGCTGCGTTCCAGAAACTGCCCGATCTCGATCCAGGTGGAGGTATGTAGAAGCATGCGGCGCTCTCTTTTATCTGTGGGGACAGGCTAACCACCACGGATTGTACGACTACTCGCCACTTGTTGGGGTTTGCAGTTCAGATACGTCGATGACTTCAACCAGCGCTGGTCCGGGTACCAGGAAAACATGAACTGCCCATCCTTGAGTTTATCCACCACCTGGCGCGCCACTTGCGGGCGCACCGCCGGGCAACCCTGGCTGCGGCCGATGCGGCCTTCGCGCTTGCTCCACGCCGGGTTGACGTAGTCGGCGGCATGAATCACCAGCGCACGGTCGCGTGCCTGGTCATTGAAACCGGGCTCCAGGCCGTCCATGCGCAACGAGTAGCCGTGGGCGCCGAGGTAACTTTCCTGGGTGCGAAACAAGCCCAGGCTGGACTGATGGCTGCCTTCGAGATTGGAAAATTGCGTGGCGAAGTTTTCCCCGGACTTGGCACCGTGGGCCACCAGGTCGCGCAACACGAGGGTCTTTTTGCGCAAATCGAAAATCCATAACCGACGGGCGGTCGAGGGTTGGGAGTAGTCAATAACCGCTAGGCGCTCTGACCGTTCCTCGCCGTTATTGACCGCGCACTGCACCGCGCTCAGGGCGCTTTTCAGTACGGCGGGATTGAGTTCTGGAGCCGAGCGCGCCAGGCTGCTATACAAGTTAGGAGGATTCCCATTGGCGGCGAGCGCAAAATTGCTCAACGTTGCCAGCGTGACGGTGATCAAACCGAAGCGACACATAAAAGTCAGCATCTACAAAGCGTCCCCCGCTGTGGATTGGAGCCAAGTCAATTGTTCAAAAAACACGCATGTTACTTGAGCATTTGCCTGCTCGTTGCACCACTGGTCGCGACGGCTGATGAGCTGCCGATGGGCGCCGTGCCGGTTATTTCCGTCAGTCCGGTGCAACAGGCCCTCGCGCAGTTGCCCAGTGTGTGCCCCAGCCTCGCCCCGCAGATCGACGCCGCAGCCCTGGCGCGCCTGCAGGCGTTCTATCAGCAGCAGGGTGATGGGCCGCTGTGGTCTGGCGAAGAACGCCGCCAAGCCTTGCACACCCAGTTGCTGACGCTGGCCGACGACGGCCTGGACCCCAGCCACTATAGTCTGCCCACGGCGGATGCCACGGCCAACGTGCTGTGCAGCGACATCGACACCAGCCGCCAGTACCTGCAAGCCCTGCAGGATTTGCATTACGGGCGCCTGCAGCAATCGCGCTTCGAGCCGTTGTGGCATTCCCAGCCACCCGCCCGCGACCCGAATACCGACGTGCTGGCCTTCGCCGGCGCCGGCCTGCAAGACATGGCGCAAGCCTTTGACCAGGCGCGGCCCAGCGCCGATCTGTACCGCAGCCTGCGCAATGCCTATGCCTCGGTGCGCCTGCAACCGTTGCCGCATTGGGACCCGGTTGCCAGCGGGCCACTCTTGCGTCCCGGCATGGAAGACCCGCGCGTGCCGGAACTGGCGCGGCGCCTGCACAGCGGTGGCTACCTGGCCAAAGTGCCCAGCGGCACTGGCAAGCAATACCGCGACGAGCTGGTCAAGGCAGTCAAGGCCTTCCAGGCCAGCCACTCGTTACAGGCCGACGGCGTGATCGGCGCCGGCACCGTGGCCGAACTCAACATCAGCCCGGCGATGCGCCGCGACCAACTGCGTATCAACCTGGAGCGCTTTCGCTGGCTCGCCCAGGACCTTGAGCCTGAAGGCGTGCTGGTCAACGTAGCCGCCGCGCAATTGAGCGTTTACCAGAGCGGCATTCCGGTGTGGCAAACCCGCCTGCAAGTCGGGCGCGCGGAGCGTCAGACGCCGCTGCTCAAATCGCGCATCACCCGGTTGACGCTGAACCCCACCTGGACCATCCCGCCCACCATCATGCGCGAGGACAAGCTCCCGGCTATCCGTCTGAACCCCGAATACCTGCGCCAGCAAAACCTGCAAGTGCTTGACGCCCAGGGTCACCCCCTGGCGCCCGATCAAGTCGACTGGTCGCGCCCCGGCAACATTCTCCTGCGCCAGGAGGCCGGCCCGCGCAACCCATTGGGCAAGATCGTGATGCGCTTTCCCAACCCGTACTCGGTGTACCTGCACGACACGCCCAGCCAACCGTTGTTCACCAAAGGCCCACGGGCGTTCAGTTCGGGGTGTGTGAGGGTGGAACAGCCGTTGCTGCTGCGTGATCTGCTGGTGAGCCCGGCCGAACGCGCTCGCACCGATGAACTGCTGGCAACCGGCGTGACCCATGAGTTCAGGCTCGCCACGCCGGTGCCGGTGTTGCTGGGGTACTGGACAGTCGAAGTCGATCGCCAGGGCGGCCTGGTCTACGCGCCGGATATTTATGGGCGCGATCCAGTGTTGATGAAGGCGATGGGAGCAGTGCTTTAAAAAATGCCACCTACGCAGGGCGAGGGCGCTTGCCCTTGGTTGGACTGCGCGGCCGTCACCCCTTTAGCGCCCCATCGGGCGCCAGCGCATTCGCCTCGGGTTTGAGGTGCGCCAGGATCAACGCCACCGCCTGATCTGCTGTCACATGGGCGGTATCGACCGTCAGTGGCTTTTGATCCCAGGCCTCATATTCATGCGCCGATACGGACCGCCAGTCGGGCGGAGTCAGGCCGGGAATATCCCCCGCACGCTGTTCAACACGGCGTTGATGTTCTCGCTCATCAGAGCAAATCACCTGGATATCAACCCACGCGGCGCCTGCTTGAATCGCCACCGCTTTCCACGCCTCGCGGCTTTCCCTGACCGGGTTCACACCGTCTGCGACGACGGTGTGCCCCAAGCGCAAATTGCTCAACGCCAGCGCATTGGCCACGCCGTAGCCGCTGGCACCTACACCTTGCGCTAACACGCCCGCGTCCCGAAGCGCCTGTTCGATCACATCGATGCGCAAGTAGGCGGCACCGATCTGGCGCGCCAGTTGGCTGGCAATCGCGGTCTTGCCGGTGCCGGGCAGGCCGCTGAATACAACAAGCATGGTCAATCCCTTGAAAGAGCAACCCGGCCAGTCTAGCCGCGCTTACGGCAAATAGCAGGCACTGATCCAATCGGCCGGGTGGGCGGCCAATTGCGTCGCCACAGGCAGGTAGCGCTTGTCCAGTTGCGCCGCCAGCCAGAACAGCGTGGCGCTGCTTTTGGGCTCCCAGGTGCCGCTGTAGCCGGCTTCGCCCACCCCGGCGCGGTCCTTGTCGAATTGCACGTGGGTGTGCACGAACTCCTGGTGGCTGCGCTGGCCATTGGCATACGGCACCAGCCAATCGAGGGCGGCCCCCAGGGACGCGCCATTGGCCTTGAGGTTCAGCCAGTCGCCGCCATAGGGTTTGGCCGCCAGGGCAGCTTGCACCAGAGGCTCAAGGTCGTAGACCACGTAGTGCAGGGCATCGCGGTCGTGAAAATCGGTGACCGAGCCATCGGGCAACACATTGTCGGCCATCTGCTGTTTGAACACCTGGTGGGCCTGCTCGAGCATCGTCCGGTCGCCCAGTGCAGCGGCGGCCACCGTGATCAACTTGACGCGATGGCTTTGCCAGTTGTTGGTTTGCGTGCCTTTGTTCTGGCCGTGGAACTGCTGGATACGCGCGAGGTAGCCGTTACCCAGATCACTGATCAAGCGGCGGCTGGCTGCGCGGGTTTCCAGGCGCAGGTTATCGGCAGTCAGCGCATAGGCATTGATCAGCTGGTCGAGGTTGGTTTCGTCAATCGGGTTGAAGTCCGGTTGGTACACATCGGCCCAGGCGCCAAGGTAGTCGTCGACTTGCCTGAGGTAACGTGGGTCGCCGCTCAACCGCCACGCCAGCGCGGCCTGGCGCATCACCGGCCAGTCTTTTTCGGCGGCAATGCTTTGCTCGCGAATGCCGTGGTGGGGCAGTGTGCCTTCAGTGTGCACATGGGCCAGGGGGTTGGGACGGTCAGCCAGGTGCCGTTCTGCGGCGGCCAGCAGCGCCTTGGCCGTCGACTTCGAGGCGCTCGGCTGGCACAGGCTGGGAGGCTGGGTGGCCGCCAGGGTCGCGTGGGAAAACGCGAGCAGCAGTGCGGTCAAAGCGAAGAGGTTTTTTTTCATGGCGGGCTCTGCCGGATCAAAACGCACACACGCTAACATGCGGTCGAATCGGTCTGGATGAAACTGCCGTATGCTCACCCTCCCATCGCACTCACCCACCGGACAACCCATGACATTGCCCTTTGTGAAGATGCATGCCCATGGCGATGATTTCATCATCATCGACCGCCGTGGCCAGGACGACCCGATCACCGCGCAGGTCGCCCGCCGTTTGGGCGACCGCCACACCGGCATCGGTTTCAATCAGCTGGCGGTGATCCTCGACGGCGTTGACGCCGCCGCGCGTATCAAATTCTGGAACCCCAACGGCACGCCGCTGCAAACCTGCGGCAGTGCCACGCGAGGTGTCGCCGACCGCTTGATGCACGAAGCCGGCACCGATTCGATTGTGCTGCGCACCGACCGTGGCCTACTGACGTGCGTACGCGCGGCGGGCCAGCGGGTGTCGGTGGACATGGGCGCGCCGTCGCTGGAGTGGTCGTCAGTACCGCTGGCCGCCGCTATGCAGACCCTTCTCTTGCCGATCAAGGGCGACCCGGCGGCGTGCAGCATGGGCAACCCGCACTGTACGTTTTTTGTCGATGACCTCGCCGCCATCGACGTGGCAGCCGTAGGTCCGGCGCTGGAAACCCATGCGCTGTTCCCGGCCAGGACCAATGTGCATTTCGTGCAGGTGCTGGACCGCGCGCATGTTCGTCTGCGCATCTGGGAGCGCGGCGGCGGCGTGCCGCTGGGTTCCGGTTCGTGTTGCTGCGCCGCGGTGGTCAACGGGATCCGGCGCGGCCTGCTGGATGACACGGTGCAGGTGCAGTGCGACGGCGGCACGGTCACGGTGCAGTGGGACGGGCAGGGCGGTGTGGTATTGACCGGCAGCGTGCAGCCGATCATGCAGGGCACGGCCTACGTGTGAACGTTTCAATAAGGTAAAGTCGGCGCCTTCAGGATGAAACTTCAGGTATCAAACATGATGGCGATGCTGCGGCAATCCGTGTTGAGTCTACTGGCGCTGATGTTCATCGGCCTGCTGAGCACTGCCCAGGCGCAGACCTCGCCCATCGGCGTCGCCCTCGACCAGCGGGTGATCGACCTCACCAATACCCTCGACGCCAGCATCACCACGCGCCTCAAAGACCAACTCGCCGCCCTTGAACAGCGCAAAGGCGCGCAAGTCGCGGTACTGCTGGTGCCCACTACCGGCGGCGCGAGTATCGAGGATTATGCCAATCAACTGTTCCGCGCCTGGAAGCTGGGGCGCAAGGACGTCAACGACGGCATCCTGCTGGTGGTGGCGAAAGACGACCATACGGTACGCATCGAGGTGGGCTATGGCCTGGAAGGCACGGTCACCGATCTGTTGGCCCATCGCATCATCGAAGAACACATCACGCCGGCGTTTCGCCAGGGCGACTACGCGGGCGGCGTGCAACAAGCGGTCAATGACTTGACTGTGCTGGTGGACGGCGGCGACCTGCCAGAGCAGGCCGCGCCGCAGGTTAACCCGCAGATCATCGCAGTACTGCTGGCATTTATCGCGGGCGCCATCGGCGGTGTGCTGATCGCTGCCGGCAAGCTGCACTGGCGCCGTGCGCTGATCGCCACCGTCGTGGTGACGGTGTTGCTGACGATTTATGCCGGCGGTCATGAGTGGCCGCTATACCTGCTGGTACTTGCGCTGACCCTGCTGATCGGCGGCGCCACGTTCGGCGCCCTGTGGCTGGCGCGCGCGGTGTTTTACTGCGTGGTGGGCGCGCTGGCGTATATCGTCGGGTTGCTGGTGGTGGACCACTTTGTGGCGGTCAACTTCGTACACTGGCTGGCGTTGCCGTTTGGCGGCGCCTTGGTGCTGGCGTTGTACGTGGGGCTGTTCTTCGTCATCCGCGAGTCCTGGAAGACCAAACCACGCTTTTTTTTCGTGCGTGCGTTGGCCGTCGCGGCGGTTTATGTGGCGGTCGGTTTTATGCTTGGGCACGGCTACCAGGGCTGGATCCTGGCGATACCGGCGGCCTCGGTCGTGGCGTTCATTGTCTTTATCCAGAGCATTTCCGATGGCGGCTCGGGGTCGGGCGGAGGGTCTGGTTCGAGTTCCGGCAGCTCCGGTTCCAGCTCCAGCAGCAGCTCGTCCGGTGGCGGCGGTTCCAGTGGCGGCGGTGGTGCGTCGGGCAGTTGGTAAGCCGTTAGCGCGGCTTGTAGCCCACCCAGCCCTTGAAACTGAAGCCGGTATAGAACAGCTCCACGCCTTCGAAGCCGGCTCGGCTGATCAAGGCAGCGTCCT
This sequence comes from Pseudomonas sp. 14P_5.3_Bac1, assembly GCF_025466135.1. NCBI lineage: Bacteria > Pseudomonadati > Pseudomonadota > Gammaproteobacteria > Pseudomonadales > Pseudomonadaceae > Pseudomonas > Pseudomonas sp. 14P_5.3_Bac1. Next base: position 26,810 of record NZ_JANLOF010000061.1, read on the forward strand.
CCTCGGGAGACAGCACCGGCAACTGTGCGCTGATCGCCGCTATCGCCCGCTCGGCATCCGCCGCGGGCACGCCGCAGTCCACGGCAAACGCGGCGTAGCGTTTCAGCCAACGGGCTTTTTCCTGCGCTGCCTGCGGGAAACTGTGGTGTGCCACGATCAGCGGCGCGCCCGGCAATAAGGCGCTGAACAGGGCGATAAAGGCTTTATGCATGGCGGACCCACCTTGAGTTGTGCGTGTTATCAGGTCGGGGACTGATTGCACTGTCAGGCAGGTCGAGGGTGGGCGCCATACCCCGTTCGGGTAGGGATAACCTCAGGGCAGGACGATGTAGTCGTTCTGTTGCACGATTGGCCTGTGCGAACCTTGCACCAAGTGCAGGTAGCGACCGTCGACCAGGTCGATGGGCAGGCAGTCGTCAATATCCATCACGCCGTCGGTATGGGCCTGGGACCAATGGCGCAGCATCTGCTGTTTCCCCTTGCTCTTCGCTTCCTTTTTGTCGCGGGCGACCACCAGCAAATAGTGATGGGCTTCGCCGAAAGCGTTGGCTTCGTAGCCGCCCAGGTTGATGAAGTACAGATGGTGCGCGCCGGCAGGCGGGGCCAAGTGGCTGAGTTCAACTTTCCAGCCATCAACGCCATCCACTGCCATCCATGAGTCGATGTGCACACTCTTGGGGCTGCCGAACCAACCATCGCGCAATTGCGGGTAGGTGTCTTGCAGTGTGTTCGCTACAGCGAACACCACATCGTGAACTTCAATTCTGGCCCGCGGGTGCTTGCCCCCGAGCATCACGACAAACAGCATTGCAGGTCCTTCCTGGCGACTTTTCAGAGGGCAACCATACTTCGATTGAACCCTTTTGTCCGCCCAATGCCACATTGTTAATCCGCGAACTCATCAGGAGGTTGTCATGCGCACCATCGATCTGGCCGGCGTTCCCGTCCCTGTCATCGGCCAGGGGACCTGGCGCATGGGTGAAAACCCGGACCGGCGCAGCGCCGAGGTTGCCGCGTTGCAGTTGGGTATCGACGAGGGCATGACCCTGATCGATACCGCCGAAATGTATGGCGAAGGCGGAGCCGAGGAAGTGGTCGGCGAAGCCATTCGCGGTAAACGTGATCAGGTGTTCCTCGTCAGCAAGGTCTATCCGCACAATGCCAGTCGCAAGGGCGTGCCCCGTGCCTGCGAAGCCAGCCTGCAGCGCCTGGATACCGATTACATCGACCTGTATCTGTTGCACTGGCGGGGCCAGTATCCCCTCGAAGAAACCGTCGAAGCCTTCGAAACATTACGTCAGGCCGGCAAGATCGGCCGTTGGGGCGTCTCCAATTTTGACGTGGCAGATCTGCAGGAACTTGCATCCCCGGCGTGTGCAACCAACCAAGTGCTCTACAACATTGAAGAGCGCGGTATCGAGTTCGACTTGCTGCCATGGTGGCAACAGCACCATTTGCCGCTGATGGCTTACTGCCCGATCGCCCAGGGGGGTGAGTTGTTGTCCAGCCCGACGCTCAAGCAGATCGCCCGTCGCCATGAGGTCACGCCCGCTCAAGTATCCCTTGCCTGGGTGTTGCGTCAGGACGGCGTGATCGCAATTCCCAAGGCTGTTACGCCCGAGCATGTGCGGCTCAACGCCGGTGCCGCGAACCTCAAGCTCGATGAGCACGATCTGGACGCGATCGATCGCGTGTTCGGCGCACCCAAGCGCAAGCATCCGCTGGCAATGGTCTAGCCAACCAAGCAGGCGCGGCGCCGTCCCTGGCGGCCGCTTCTGCCTGAGCCGATGTTAGCCGGCTACCGGACTACGCCAGTCGTCCGAGCCTGAAGTGCCGGCGACTTCGTGGGTCCAGACGATCTTGCGGTAAGTGAAATACACATCCTCCAAATGAGTGAAATGAGCGTTGTCCGGGTCCTGGCAGTTGGGCATCCGCGATTGAATGTCCACGATGGTTGCGCCTTCCAGTTCGGTGGTGAAGTAATGCTCCTGGGTGCCAGCCGAGGAGGTACGGAACCATTCCAGGCGACATGACACTTCTTCACCCGTGGTCAGCGCGCTGAAGAGCAGCGGTGAAGACTTGTCGAAGACCTTGCTGACCATCAGAGGCTTATGAACCCTTTGGCCGGTCGGCTGGCCCGATTGTGGGTCGCGGGGAATGATCACCTGGTGGGCAAACGCCTGCACGAGGATCTGATCCTCATGACCTTCCTGATAAATATTGCCTACCGAGTCCTGAGTAAATGTGCCTGCCGTGATCAAGCCTTGCTTGACACCGGTGATAGTGAGGTACGCGGGTGTTGGCATGACTGGTTTCCTTGCCTGATTGAGTAGGTAATCCCGACGGCGTGTTTGCCATCGGGCAATTGCCTATAACAAAAAGCGTGCCTGAAATAATGAGAGCCAATGGAATAAAGGGGTTGGGAGGGTTGTTGGTTTAAATATATGAAAGTTGTCGTCGATAGGCGCTTATTTTCGTGTTGATGTTTGCGCGAGTGTGCGCAGTTAGTTGCTCATGTTGTTTTATTAAATGAATACACGGGTGCGCAAGGTATTCGGTTTTATCAATGCGCTTGAAGTGCGCAAATAGCTGCGCAGGCCCGTTTTTATTGGCTTTGTAGGAAAATACTTAAGTGCGGGTTGACCGCTTGATGATTGATTGTTGTATGGCTAAGGTTCGCCTACTTCGTCACGTGCTGAACGAAGATTAATTGGCCTTCTAATGCGTATGTGGATTGCGGTTAGTTTGTCGCCCTTGCCTTGAACAGTTATGTGCGGACCGGAATGGTTTATTCAGACACGCTCTACGCTTATCACCTTGAACTTGCGCGCTTACCCTGTTCGTCAGGGGGCTTTGCCGGCTGTGATATGCGTTTTTCGAGTGAGTATGAAGCCCTGGAGTCCGAACTCGGCAAGGCACATTCGATACATGGTGCAGGCGTGCCGGATTGGCAGCGCGTCAGCGAGCTCGGCGAGCGGGTTTTGCGTGAGCACTCCAAGGATCTGCGCGTCGCCGTCTGGTTGACTTGGGCGTTGCACCAGCGCGATTCATTCCCCGGGCTTCTGGCAGGCCTCGGCGTACTGCTTCATCTGTGCAAGCATCACTGGGCGATTGTCTACCCTGCTAAATCACGTACGCGTATGGCTGCGTTTGGTTGGCTGGTGTTGCGGCTTGACCCCCTGTTCACGAAGCATCTTTCACTTACCGATCAAGTGCCATTGTTTCAGGCGCTTTTGGAACACCTGGAAAGTCTCGACGAGCTGTGGCGTGAACATCTGGGGGACGACGCGCCCTTGTTGTTACCGATCCGCAGGCAACTGTCGGAGCGTTTGGCGCTTGCCCTGCAGGGCGGTTCCGAGCCACGTGGTGTTGCGGGTGCCATCGCTCAGGTCAAGCAGGTGGCAACGCAGCTGCTGAGGCCTGAACAGCCGGTCAACAACGAAAAAGACGCGCAAAAACTGTTGCGGGCATTGCAGGAGCAGGCTCGGCCACTGTGCGCCTGGTGGCTGCGCCAGAGTGCCACTGATCTGCGTGCCTTGCGCCTGAGCCGCACCCTGGCCTGGCTGGCGCTTACCAACTATCCCGACGCCAACAGTGAGCGAATAACCGCTTTGCGCGGGCTTCCTCACGACAAACTCAAACGCTACCAGAACCGTCTGACCCAAGGTCATCACGCCGACCTTTTGCTTGAGCTTGAAGCGAGCCTGGCCGGTGCGTTGTTCTGGTTTGACGGGTTGCGTATGGCCTGGGAGTGCCTCGAAGCCCTGCAGGCAGAGTGGGCCATGACCGAGCTGGAAATGAATTTTGCGTTGTTGCTGCAGCGCCTGCCGAGTCTGCCGGAGTTCAGGTTTGATGACGGCACCCCATTTGCCGACCCCGCGACGTGCGATTGGATCACGCTCCACGTCCTTCGCCACGTACATAAAGCCGAGCCTTCAACCGCCGTCATTGACGCCGGAAACGAGCCCTGGGAGACGGCCTTGCAGGCCGTTATGTCCAGGCTGCGCAAAGAGGGCCTGAAGGCGGCGATTGCCACGCTCAAAGAAGGACTGCACGCCGCCCGCGGCGACCGGACCCGCTTTCATTGGCGATTGGCGCTGGCCAGATTATGCATACGAGCAGGCAAACACGAACTGGGCAGGATCCAGCTCGAACAACTGGACCTTGAATTACAACAGGCGGGCCTGGAGCGCTGGGAGCCAGAACTGGCCTTTCAAGTCTCCCGGCTCCTGTATCGCTGTTATGACCTTTTGCCACAAGACCATGCCGTGCGCGAGCGCAAGGAAGTCACCCATCGCAGGTTGTGCCACTTCGATCTTGAAGCGGTGCTTGATTAGGCTCGCGAGCCCACCGAAAAAGGAGAAACACCATGCTCAAAGACGGTTCGGTAGCACCCAAGGAACGTATCAATATCACCTTCAAACCTGCCATTGGCGGTGTGCAGGAGGAAGTCGAACTGCCACTGAAGTTACTGGTGCTGGGCGATTTCAGCCAGCGCGAAGATCTGCGCAAACTTGAGGATCGAAAGCCCATTGCTATCGACAAAAACACCCTTGACGAGGTGTTGGCCAAACAAGCGCTGAGCTTGACATTGAGCGTTCCGAATCGATTGCAGGAGGAGGGTGGCATCGAGGAGCTATCCGTCGAGGTTCGGATTAACGCGATGAAGGACTTCAACCCCGCAAACCTGGTTGAACAAATACCCGAATTGCAAAAGTTGATGGCGTTGCGTGAGGCGTTGATGGCACTCAAGGGGCCGCTGGGTAACACACCAAGCTTTCGCAAAGCCATTGAGCAGGCGCTGGCCGATGACGAGTCTCGTGCGCGCGTACTCGCCGAGCTGGGGCTGAGCGGCCCGACCACCTGAACCCTTCAGTAAAAGGACACTGACACCATGACGACCACTCAACAGAACCTGCAGCCGGCACAGGCTGGCGGCGAGTACAGCATTCTCGACACTATCATCGCCCAGACATTATTGAGCGCCGATGACGAGGCCTACGGCATTGCCAAGCGCGGCGTGTCGGCCTTCATCGAAGAGTTGCTCAAACCCCATAACAGCGCTGAGCCAGTTAAGAAACGCCTGGTTGACCGGATGATCGCCGAGATTGATACCAAGCTCAGCCAGCAAATGGACGAGATTCTTCATCATCCGGATTTCCAGGCGCTGGAGGCTTCCTGGAGAGGCCTACAGTTGCTGATCGACCGCACCAATTTTCGAGAAAACATCAAGATCGAGCTGCTCAATGTCTCGCGTCAAGACCTGCTGGATGACTTTGAAGACTCGCCGGAAATTACCCAGTCCGGGCTGTACAAGCATATCTACAGCGCTGAGTACGGACAATTTGGTGGCCAACCGGTGGGCGCGATCATCGCCAATTACTTCCTTTCACCCAGTGCGCCTGATGTGAAGTTGATGCAATACGCTTCAAGCGTTGCCTGCATGGCCCACGCACCCTTTATCGCTGCTGCGGGGCCGGCTTTTTTCGGATTAGAAAGCTTTACTGGATTACCTGACCTCAAGGATCTCAGGGATCATTTCGAAGGCCCGCAGTTTGCCAAATGGCAAAGTTTTCGTCAGAGCGAAGATGCCCGCTATATCGGCCTCACTGTGCCACGCTTTCTACTGCGAACCCCTTACGATCCGATTGATTGCCCAGTTAAAACCTTTGCCTACCAAGAGAACGTGGTGAACAGCCACGAGCACTACCTCTGGGGTAATACGGCCTACGCCTTTGCCACGCGCCTGACTGAAAGTTTTGCGCGCTTTCGCTGGTGCCCGAACATTATCGGCCCGCAAAGTGGCGGCGCGGTAGAAGACTTGCCATTGCATCATTTTCAGAGCATGGGCGAGATCGAAACCAAGATTCCTACAGAGGTACTGGTTTCGGACCGGCGCGAGTACGAACTGGCGCAAGAAGGGTTTATTGCCCTGACCATGCGCAAGGGCAGTGACAACGCGGCGTTCTTTTCGGCCAGCTCGGTCCAGAAACCCAAAACCTTCGGCATCAGTGAAGAGGGCAAGGCAGCCGAACTCAATTACCGGCTCGGCACCCAATTGCCCTACATGATGGTGGTCAACCGTCTGGCGCACTACCTCAAGGTCTTGCAGCGCGAGCAACTGGGCTCCTGGAAAGAACGCACGGACCTGGAGCTGGAGCTCAACAAGTGGATTCGCCAATACGTGGCCGACCAGGAAAACCCCAGTGCCGAAGTGCGCGGTCGCCGGCCATTGCGGGCAGCACGCATTGTCGTCAGTGATGTCGACGGAGAGCCAGGCTGGTATCGGGTCAACCTGAGTGTGCGCCCTCATTTCAAGTACATGGGGGCTGACTTCACGTTGTCCCTGGTCGGCAAGCTCGATAAAGAATGAGCAGAAGCCGGCGGATGCCCCATAACGTGAGCCTTTTCGAACGCCTCGAAGGCGATGCATCAACCCAGCGGTGCAGTGTGGCGTCCGTCGCCGCACACCTGGGGAAAATGCTCAGCACCCGGGCAGGCAGTGTTCAGACACTGCCCGACTATGGTTTGCCCGATCTCAATGACATGCGGCTTAGCCTGCACGAGTCCTTGATCCGCTCACGCGCCTTGATCGAGCGATTCATCCGTGCCTACGAGCCGCGACTGGCAAATGTACAGGTCAAGGTGCTGCCGCGTGCTACTGAACCTCTGGCCCTGGCCTTTGCGATCGAAGCCGCGCTGATCGTTGACGGTGTCACACAGCCCGTTGTGTTCCAGGCGCGCCTGGTGGATGGCGGGCGGGTTGAGGTCTGCGCCGATGGGCTTTAACCGTTACTTCCAAAGCGAGCTCAGCGCCCTGCGGCACCTCGGGCGGCGTTTCGCCGAGCGTAATCCCGCACTGGCGCCGTTTCTGGCTGAAAGCGGCCAGGACCCGGATGTTGAGCGATTGCTGGAGGGATTTGCGTTTCTGACCGGTCGCCTGCGCCAGAAGTTGGACGACGAGCTGCCGGAGCTGACGCATTCCTTGATGCATTTGCTGTGGCCCAATTACATGCGGCCAATACCCGCCTTCAGCATCCTGCAATTTGACCCATTGAAACGTGCAGGTCCCGCCGTTCGGGTTGCCCGTGATACGGCGGTAGAAAGTGTTCTTATCCAGGGTGAGCGGTGTCGCTTCAGGACGTGCTACACCACTGATGTCATGCCACTGCAACTCACAGGTCTGGACTTCAAGTGCCAGGGTGACGGGGCATGGTTGGATTTGCACCTGGACATGAGTGTCGAGGGTAACTTCGGCCAGTTAACCTTTGAATCACTGCGACTGCACCTGTCGGGCGACCGCTACATCAGCCAGGGGCTCTACCTCAGTTTGCTGCGACATCTGGATGGCATTCACTTGCTGTTACTGGATGGCGAAGGGGGGCCGGTCAAGGGCAACGATGGGCAACCAATGACGGTGCGGCTGGGCGCTGCCCAGGTCAAGCCGGTGGGGTTTTCGCAAGACGAGGCGTTGATACCGTATCCACAGAATACGTTTCGCGGTTACCGCCATCTGCAGGAGTACTTCGCCTTTCCCGAAAAGTACCTGTTTGTCGATATCGAGGGGCTGGGTGTGCTGCACACACTTGCCCCTGAACGGCTCGGCCAGGTCCGCGGCATGGTGCTGCGCTTTGAGCTGCGCACCCATGGGCACGCACTGCAACAGCCCACGCTGGACAACGTGAAGTTGTATTGCACGCCCATTGCCAACCTGTTCAAACATGATGCGGTCCCCATTCGCCTGAATGGAAAAGAGGATGAGTACCTTCTGGTGCCGGGGGAATATACCCCGGGCAATGCCGCCGTGTTTTCCGTCGACAGTGTCACTGGCTGGCGCCCTGGCGGGTTGGGTTACCAGGCCTATGTGCCGTTCGAATCCTTTGAGCATGACTGGGGGGTTGACCGATCTACAGCGCCGGCCAGCTACAGCATTCGCCAGCGCTCGTCGCAGCAGCATGGAGGGCTCGACACCTGGATGGGGTTTGGCAGTCGCGAAGGTAAAGTCCAGGAAACGTTGTCGATCGAAATGACTTGCACCAACTGCAACCTGCCTCGGCAGTTGCAGCCAGGCGACATCAACCAACCCTGCGAGCAGGCACCGGAATCACTGACGTTTCGCAACATCACCGCACCAACGGCGAGCTTCGCGCCGCCGCTGGACCAGGATTTCCTGTGGAAGCTGATCAGCAATATGTCGCTCAACTATCTGTCGTTGACCGATATCAATGCCTTGAAAGTGATTCTCGAAACCTATGACCTGCCGCGCTATCACGATCGGCAGGCGCAAAAGGTCAGTCAGACAAGACTCGATGCGCTGCAGTCCATTCGCCATGAGCCGGTTGACCGACTGCACCGTGGGTTACCCATTCGCGGCCTACGTGTGGAATTGACAGTCGACCCCCAGGGGTTTCTCGGTCAGGGCGATCTGTTTGTGTTCGCCTCGGTCCTCAATGAGTTCTTTGCGCTCTACGCCAGCCTCAACTCTTATCACGAGTTACGAGTCATCAGCACACAAGGAGACGTGTACCTATGGCCATCCCGCATGGGGCAACAGCCCCTGCTTTGAATGCGCTCTGTTGCGGCATTCGTGAGTACACACTGTTCCAGGCAATTGAGCAGGTGATTGAGCGATTGCGCGAAGCTCATCCGCTGATGGATGAAGACGCGCTGTACGACCTGTTGGAATTTCAGGCCAATCCAGGTCTGGGGTTTGCCGGACACGATATCGATCGCGTGGCGTTCTTTATGGAGCGCGGGCAATTACGCGCTCGCCTGCGGCTCAACATATTGGGTTTGGTCGGGGCCGGGTCACCGCTGCCAGCGTTCTATGCAGAGCAGGCGTTTGGCGAGCTTTCCGGCGGTAACCCCACTCGCGACTTCCTCGACCTATTCCACCACCGACTGCATCGGCTGGTGTGGCCGATCTGGCGTAAATATCGCTATCGAGCGTGTTTCCAGACTGGCGCGAGCGATGCGTTCTCGGAGCAGATGTTTGCGCTGATCGGACTGGGTGGCAACGCGATACGAGGTACCACGCAACTGGACTGCAAACGCCTGTTGCCTTACCTGGGGCTGTTGAGTTTGCGCGTGCATTCGGCCGCCTTGATCGAAGCCGTGCTGCGGTACTACTTCAAGCATGCCCCGGTGTTCATCGAACAATGGGTTGAGCGCCGTGTGGAGGTTGCCCATTTTCAGCGCAATAGCCTCGGTATCACCCGCTGCGAACTCGGTGAGGACCTGGTGCTGGGGCATCAGGTCAGCGACCGCAGCGGGAAGTTCAGGGTGCATGTCCTGGCGCTGAGCTGGCAGCAGTTTCACGCGTTCCTGCCCACGGGGAAGGGCTACCAGCCCTTGTGTTCACTGGTGCGGTTAACCACGCGAGACCCGTTGGAATACGACCTGCGCCTGGTGCTTGCCGCCGGTGAAATCAGAGCCCTGCACATTGGCGCGCGCAATGTCTGTCGCCTGGGCTGGACCAGTTGGTTGGACCATGAGCAAGCCGACGGTGTGGTCACGTTTGCTGGCAACTTTCATTAGGGACGGGTGATTATGATCAATGTGGACCTGCAACAGCTTGTACGCACGCTGACAACCCAGGTACGTCGCGACCTGGAGCGTTCCTCGGAACGTTGTGTAAACCGCGGTGGCCGAGAAGTACTCGTCGAAGACCTGCTACTTGCCTTGCTTGAGCAGCCCGGCGGCCTGCTGGCCAAGGCCCTGGCCGACGCTGATGTGCCGATGAGCGAATTGCAAGCAACGTTGCAGCCAAGAAGTGAGCAGAGTGCAACCCGTAATCCGGTCTTCTCTCAGGCGCTGGTGCATTGGTTGCAACAAGCGTTGATGGTTGCCCATCTCGAGCTGGGGCAACGCTTTGTGGATGAGGGCGCCCTGTTGCTGGCGCTGTTGCGTCATCCGCTGGAGTACGCCGGTGCTGGCTATCAGGCCGTGCTGGGCCGCCTGGATGCAGAGCGTGTACGGGATTTTCTCGCCAGCCAGGAATCTGCGGCTGATCCGTTGGCGACAGAATCGTTGTTGCAGCGTTTTACGCATGACCTCACAGGCCAGGCGCGTGAAGGTCTGATTGATCCGGTGCTGTGTCGCGACGGTGAAATTCGGCAACTGATTGACATTCTTGTGCGACGCCGCAAGAACAACCCGATCCTGGTCGGGGAGGCCGGGGTAGGCAAAACAGCGATTGTCGAAGGCCTTGCGCTGAAAATTGTCGCTTCGCAGGTGCCCGATGCCCTCAAGGCTGTTCGCGTACTGACCCTGGACATGGGGCTCCTGCAAGCGGGTGCCAGCCTCAAGGGCGAGTTCGAGCGGCGGCTCAAAGGCGTGATTGATGAAGTCAACGCCTCGCCGCAGGCCGTGATCCTGTTTATCGATGAAGCCCATACGCTGGTCGGCGCAGGAGGCCCGGCAGGCGGTTCCGACGCGGCCAATCTGCTTAAGCCTGCGTTGGCTCGAGGCGCTCTGCGCACCATTGCGGCCACCACCTGGTCGGAATACAAGCAATACATTGAGAAAGACCCGGCATTGGCGCGTCGTTTCCAGCCAGTGCTGGTCGGTGAGCCAAGTGTCGAGGAAGCCGTGTCGATCCTGCGCGGTCTGGTTCCGGTGTATGAGGCAAGCCATGGTGTCTACGTCCGCGATGATGCCGTCGTAGCGGCGGCACACCTGAGCGCTCGTTATCTGGCGGGCCGCCAGTTGCCGGACAAGGCCGTGGATGTGCTGGACACCGCCTGCGCACGAGTGCGCACGCGTCAGGCAATGCCCCCTGAGGCGCTGCAAAACCTGCACGCGGAACGGGCGGAAGGCACGCGGCAACATGAGGCGTTAAGCCGGGACGCCGAGGCGGGGCTGCCGGTGGATTCTCAAGCATTGCAAGCGCTGGGCCGACGCTTGGACGCCATCGAGCAGGAACGTCAGGTAGTGGAGCAGCAGCGGATTCAACAGGCTGGCCAGTCATCGGACAAACTTGAGGTGTGCCCGCGTTTGATCGCCGAGGTGGTCAGTGCCTGGACCGGCATTCCGGTTGAGCAGCTGGCGCTGGAGCCCAACGAAAAGGTATTGAGCCTTGCCGCTGCCCTGCGCACGCGCATTCTGGGACAAGAGCATGCCGTGCAGGTGCTTGATCGTGCCTTGCGGGCGGTTGCCGCGGGCCTCAACAAAGCGGATGCGCCGGTGGGTGTGTTTCTGCTGGTGGGCCCCAGTGGCGTCGGCAAAACCGAAACAGCGCTGGCATTGGCGCAGCTTTTGTATGGCGGTGAGCGGTTCGTGACCACCATCAATATGTCGGAATACCAGGAAAAGCATGCGCTGTCCCGTTTGATCGGTGCGCCACCGGGCTACGTCGGTTATGGCGAAGGTGGAGTCCTGACCGAGGCTGTGCGCAAGCGGCCTTACTCAGTGGTACTGCTCGACGAGGTCGAGAAAGCCGACCCCGAGGTGTTGAACCTGTTTTACCAGGTCTTTGACAAGGGCCGCGCCAACGATGGTGAAGGCAGAGAAATAGATTTTCGCAACACGCTGATCCTGATGACTTCCAACCTTGGCAGCGACTGCATCAACGAACTGTGTGAAAACGGTCGGCGGCCTGAGGCCCAGGTGTTGCAGGACGCTATACAGCCCGTGTTGCGTAGCCACTTCAAATCGGCCCTGCTGGCCCGGATGCGTGTCGTGCCGTATTACCCGATTGCCGGTCCAGTCCTGCATGAGGTGGTAAGGCTCAAACTGGCAAGCCTCGGTGAGCGGTTGCATCGGCGCAAGTTGGCCCTGACGTGGTCCCCTGAGCTGATCGCGCACATGGCCGAGCGCTGCGCGGACCGTGACAGTGGTGCGCGGTACATCGATCAATGGATCGAGCGCTACCTGCTGCCGCAAATGGTCGATCGCGTTCTGAGTGCCATGACCACGGATGAGTCCTTGTCGTGGGTGCATGCAGGGTTGGATGGCAATGGCCTGCCCAGCTGTGAGTTCGGCCAATGACGAACGCTATGTTTACCCAAGTGGCCGAACCGCTGGTGTACGCCGCCGCCTTGCTGGACGGCTTCGCGCGCGTGAGCCAGGAAAGTGACCCGACGATGTTGCCAGGCCTATGTGCTGTGAACGCTGCGCACCTGAGCCAGTGCGAGCTCACTCAGCTGTACCTGGTGGATGAGGTGACTGGCCAATTCGAGCTTATTGCTCAACATTTGTCTGAGGCGCTGCCGGGCGGCGAACCGACTTCACGTCCGGCAGCGCAAAACCAACAGCTGTTGCACTACGTCCTGAGAACGCGTTGTTGCCTGGGCCTCGATGACGTCGGAAGCAGCCTCTATGACAGCGGCTTTTTGCCGGCGGCGCGGGCGCCCTGGCGTGCGCTATTGTGTGTTCCGCTGTTCAACCGCACCAATGCGGTCACAGGCGTACTCCTGTGCGCGAGCTGGCGTGTGACGCCACTGCTGGGTTACGCGCCATCGCTGGGTCAATTCGGCAGTTTCGCCGTGAACCAACTGCTTATGCTGCGTCGCATGCAACCGGCGCCAGCCATTGCCCGTTCACCGCGCGGTGGGTCGACTGCAGGGGCCTATGGCTTGATCGGCAACAGCGCTGCGATGGAAGAAACCTGCCACCTGATCGGCAAAGTCCTGCAGACCCCTTATACGGTGCTGTTGCGTGGTGAGACCGGCACCGGCAAAGAGGTCGTGGCGCGGGCGATTCACACGGCCGGGCCACGCAGTGCCCAGGCATTCGTGGTGCAAAATTGCGCTGCGTTTCCAGAAGGTTTGCTCGAGAGCGAACTGTTTGGCTACCGCAAAGGGGCATTCACCGGTGCCGAGCGCAACTACGCGGGGCTGTTCGACGCCGCGCATGGCGGTACGTTGCTGCTGGATGAAATCGGCGACATGCCGCTGTCATTGCAGGCCAAGTTGCTGCGGGTCTTGCAGGAGGGTGAGATCCGCCCGTTGGGCGCCAGCGTCGCGCATAAGGTTGACGTGCGCATCATTGCCGCGACCCACCGCGACCTCGCTGCAATGGTGGCGCAAGGCAGTTTTCGTGAAGACCTTTATTACCGGCTCGCACAGTTCCCTATTCAATTGCCTGCCTTGCGTGAACGCGATGGCGATGTGTTGCAGCTGGCGCGGCACTTCGCCGACAAGGCGTGCGCTGCGCTGGGGCGGGCGCCTGTCGACTGGTCCAATACCGCCCTTGATCAACTGTCGAGCCATGGCTTTCCCGGCAATGTCCGCGAGCTCAAGTGTCTGGTGGAACGCGCAGTGCTGCTGTGTGACGACGGTGTGATTCTGCCGGCGCATTTGTCGTTGCCACTGGCCCCGGATGCGACCGATGCCGTTGATGTGACGCTACGCCAGCGTATGGAGCGAGTGGAACGCGTATTTCTGATTGATTGCTTGCACAAGAACCGTGGCAATCGAACCCGCACTGCCCGTGAACTGGGGGTTGCTCGGCGCACGCTGCTCTATCGTCTCGCGCGCCTGAACATTCCTTTCGACGATGCCAGAGGCGAGGGCTGAAGTGTGCTTTTGTGCATTGCCATGCATGACCGACGCCTGTGCCGTATCGAGCTGGGCAACCTTATTTCTGTGGGAGAAACCTGATGCCTGATCGTCCGTGGCAAGCCGTTGTGCTTGTGTTGTGTCTGCTGAGTGGCTGCAGCGCCAATTACGTGTTTGACGACGCTGATTACCGCCCGCTGGGTGAGCCCAAGTCGATCAATCGTGGCCAGTGAAAGGGGAGAGGCTGACCATGCAACTTGTGTTTGAGCTTTTGGGTACCGAGGACGGAAGCCGCGCACCCACGGCGCGCAAGCTATTTTGCGCTGCAGGCGGCGTGATCGGTCGTGGTGCCGGGTGTGACTGGGTGATTCCGGACGCCAGCCGTCTGCTCTCCAGCCACCATGGTTTGGTCGCCTATCGTGAGGGCCAGTACCTGTTGACGGATATCAGCAGCAACGGAATCGGTGTAGCCGGCAGCGCCGAACGTCTGCGCAAGGGGCAGGCGCGATTGATCAGTGATGGCGACATTTTTCAACTGGGAACCTTGTCGATTCGGGCAAAACTGGTGGCGTTGACGCAGTCTTGCGGTGAGCAATGGGACGCCAACACAGGGCTGATTCCCGATGATGCCTACCTGGCGCTGGACCCAATTCAAGCGCTCGACGTCGAGCAGCAGCGTCAGACCACGTCGCAGGACCTGGAGGCATTGGCAGATGGGGGCGGCACGTCGGGTCCGTGGGCCGACGATCGGGTGACCAACAGGGACCATCTGACGTTACCCCGACGCGCCGAACCCGCTCAGGAAGCCGTCCCGGTTCGTTCCGATGCGATGCCAGCAGCGGGCAGCGACGTTTTTTGGGGGCGGTTTGCGACAGCACTGGGTATTAGCCTGGAAGCCCTTGATGCGACGGGTCGCGAGGCGTTGGCGATCAGAGCAGCGCGCCTGTTGCGTATGGAGGTAGAAGGTCTGCAACAAAGCCTGCGGATTTGCGAAGAGCTTAAAAGCGAGCTGAATCTGCCGCTGTTCGAGACGCTGCAAAGGCGCCGGAGCCCTTTGAGAGACAGCGTCGAAACCGATGCCGCAATGGCGATGCTGCTGGGCACCGAGGATCTTGGCCAGTTGCCGGCCGAACACGCCATCACCCAGGCCCATCGGGATATGCAAGTCCATCAGGTTGCGTTACTGGCGGCCTGCCGCAATGCACTGCGCGCTACGCGCAGCGCCTTTGCCCCGGGTCATCTGCTGACATGCTTCGAATACCAGGGGCAACGGCGCCGATTTTTCACCGACGGTGGGTATTGGCGGGCTTACCAGCGTCACTACCAGCGTTTGCTCGAGGATGAGCAGTTCACCGATCGCCTGCCGGGCAGTGACTTCGCCAAGGCTTACGAAGAGCAGGTGCGCTTGATCTCAACCCTGCACGTCGATTATCCAGGATGAACATTATGTTTCGAGCCGCGCTTGCAACAACGCTGCTTTTGCTCGGCCTGTTGGCCGGCTGCAGCAGCCTATCGCCGTTTTCTACCTTGACCAAGTTGGACATGGCGCTGGCCGCCAGCGAGCAAGTCAACCCCGACCTGCACGGCAGGCCGTCTCCGGTGGTGGTGCACTTGATTGAATTGCGTCACGCCGTGGCGTTTGAAAATGCTGACTTCTTCAGTCTGTACAGCAATGCCGAGCAGTCGCTGCCCAAGGACTGGCTGCGCAGTGAGGAACTTGAACTGCGACCGGGTGAGCGGCTGGCGCTCAAGCTCGGGCTCGAGCCCGGCACGCGTTTCTTGGGCGTGTTGGCAGCCTATCGAGATCTGCCCCATGTTCAATGGCGGTGGGTCGTGCCCATTACCCCGCAGCAGTTAACCCGTGCCGATCTTGTGCTGGACCAGGCCGGTATTCGCGTTTCGTCGTCCATGCATGGTCAGGAGTCCGAGTGATATGCAGGTTCATAAAGTTATCTGGCAGGAAGGCATGCTGTTACGGCCGCAGCATTTGCAGCACAACGATCGCTATTACCACCAGCAGCTCAATCGGACGCGCTTGCTGGGGGCCGATGCGTGGGGGTTTCTGACGCTGGAAGTCGATTTGCAATACCTCAATTTCGGCAAGGTGGTGGTCAACCGGGCCAGTGGCGTATTGCCGGACGGTAGTCTGTTCGAGTTGGACGGGGCGATGGAGCCGCTGGTCTTGCAGGTGCCCCCCAACGCCGGCAAACAGCCGATTTATCTCGCGCTGCCGCTGGATACCGGCAATCAGAGCGAAGTTCGCCGCCAGCAGCAAACCGACGTCCTGGCCCGCTATCTGGCGTGTGACATTGAGGTGGGGGATTCGAATGCCGGCGTCGACTCCCGTTGTCACATCAGTTGCGCGCGTCCTGACCTGCGTCTGCTGCTGGGCGACCCTCCAAGCGAGCAGAGTTTCGTCAAACTCAAGGTTGCTCAAGTGCTGGAGTCGACCGATGCAGGCGGCGTGAGCCTGGATGCCGACTTCATTCCATCCTTCATTTTTCTTCAGGGCCACGGCTATTTGCCGTCGTGCCTCAAGGAGGTGATCAGCTTGCTCTCCAGCCGTGGGGATGCCATTGCAGCGCGTATTCGGGGTGAAGGCACCGCCGCAGGTACGGAAATAGGCGACTTTCTGATGCTGCAATTGATCAATCGTACCGAGTTGGAATTGCGTCACTGCCTGAGCCAGACCCACGTGCGCCCGCAAGCCTTGTTCCGGGCATTATTGTCGCTGTTCGGTGAGTTATCAACGTTCGCCAACGACAGCAAACGCGCGCACCTGGATGTGCGTTATCGACATGAAGACCAAGGTGAAAGTTTTCGCGGGTTGATGGAGGGCGTGCGTGGCGTGCTGTCAATGGTGCTTGAGCAACACGCCATCGAGTTGACGTTGCAGCAACGCCAATACGGGGTGTTGGTATGCCCGGTGAGCGACCTGAAATTGCTCGGCACTGCGACGTTTATTCTGGCGGCCACTGCTCAGTGTGATTCGGAGGAATTGCGCCATCGCCTGCCTTCGCATTTGAAGGTCGGGCCGGTGGAGCGCATACGCGAGCTGGTCAACTTGCACCTGGCGGGAATCAAGGTCAGGCCGTTGCCTGTGGCGCCACGGCAGATTCCGTTTCATGCAGGCAAAACCTATTTCATGCTGGATCTGAGTGCCCGCGACATCACGCAGCTGGAGCAGTCGGGTGGGTTTGCCTTCCATGTAGGCGGTGAATTTACAGCGCTCGAACTCAACTTCTGGGCCATCAGGAACTGAACACAATGGACAGTGAATACCTGCAGGATGAAAAGACTGTTTTGCTCGACCATCAGGGCCGTGGGCCGGGCCACGGCCCGATCACGGACTTCCCTGCGCCGCCACGCTTTGAGCAGTTGGAAGATCGAATGATCTACGCCGCCCACGAGCAAGGTACCCCGCGCTTCAAGATGGGGTTCAACCCTCTCGTTGAGGCCGCATGGGCGTTGTTGTCGCAAGTGGTTCAGCTCAAGAGCGCCTCTGGCCGCGAAAGCTTGGGCACGGTCAACGACAGAATGGTATTGGCGGTCACTCAGTTTGAAGCCCGCGCCTTGCAGAGTGGTGTCGAGAGCAGCCAGGTGATGTCGGCCCGTTATGTGTTGTGCAGCGTCGTCGATGAAGCTGTAGTCACTACGGCGTGGGGCAGCCGCAGCGACTGGTCGAAGATGAGCCTGTTGAGCCGCTTTCACAACGAAACCTTCGGTGGGGAGAAGGTTTTCCAACTGTTGGAGCGGCTGTCCCGCGACCCGGTCAAGCACCTGGCAATGCTGGAGCTGATGTACCTGTGCCTCTCCCTCGGATTCGAAGGCAAATACCGAATCATGGAGCGAGGTGTCAGCCAACTTGAAGCCGTACGCGATGCCTTGTACCGACAGATCAGGCACGTGCGAGGCGAGCCACTGTCGGCGCCTTTGCAGCCCACGCGAGCAGGGCGTGCGCGCCGTAAACGGCTCCCCGTTATCCCGGTGACTTGGGTCGCAGTCTTTACCCTGGCCTGTTTGCTGGCGATGTACACAGGATTTGCCTGGCGGCTGGGCGAAGAAGCCGCGAGGGCGCTGCAACCCTTTCAATTTTCGGCGTCGGAACTGACTCAGACGCCCTTGTAAACGCTGGGAGCAATGAATGAACGCATTCCTCAAGAACGCGCGCACTGTGCTGGGCACGATTTGGGTCTGGAGCTTGTTGCTGGTGCTTTCCTGCGCGGTGTTGGTGTGGTGTTTCGGGCCGTTGCTGGCCGTGGATGATCACCGCTTCTGGCAAGGCGCGAGTGCTCGCCTGGTCACCATCAGCGTGTTGTTTCTGCTGTGGGGGCTGGCGATGGTCCTCGTCGGCGTACGCCGGGCAGCTGAGCTCAAGAGACCTGAACGCCAGGCACACCATGAGCAACTGGGATGGGTTGAGGGCGAGCAGCGACAGGTACGCGGTCGCTTCAAAGAGGCCCTCCAGCGCTTGAAAACCTCGCCGCGATACGCAGGGCATAACCAGCGATGGCGTAATAACTTGCCCTGGTACTTGTTGATCGGCGAGCAAGCCAGCGGCAAAACGCGGCTGTTGGCGGCGGCGGGCTTACAACTGCCGTTTGACCGCGTAGAGGCAATGCCAGTGGGAGGCACGGCTCATGCGCAATGGCATTTCACTGGCGAAAGCGTACTTATCGATACCCCGGGGCGTTACCTGACACAACCTGACAGCACGCTGGACGCCGCCGGCTGGTCGATGCTGTTGCGTCTGCTCAGGCAGCGGCGCCGAGTGCGCCCGCTTAATGGCGTGGTGGTGGCTTTGTCGGTCGAAACATTGTTGGGCCGTAACGAGCACGATCTGGACCTGCAGGCTCGCCAGGTGCACTCGCGCCTGCAAGAGGTCCAGCAAAGGTTGCACGTGGACGTTCCCGTGTATCTGGTGCTGACCCAGGCTGACCGCGTGCCGGGGTTTGCCGAGTTCTTCGATGCGCCCCAGGGAGAGGAGGCAGAAAGCGTGCTTGGCCAGCCACTCGATGTTGGCAAGGGCGGCGTTGACATCGCACAGGTGCGCCGCGCGTTCGACGAGCTGCTGCAGCGTTTGAGCGGTGAATTGATTACGCGATTGCATCAGGAGCGTAATGTCGAGCGCCGTGGCCTTATGCTCGACTTCCCCCAGCAGGCGGCGCAACTCGGCGAGCGTTTGTGCCTGTTCGTGGAGTCGGCTTTTTCCGCTCATCGTTATCAGCGCATCAGCGGGTTGCGGGGCTTCTATTTGACCTGCGCCGGCGACAGGCACAGTCATTTCGTGCAGGGCCTGTTCAGTCGGGTGATCTTTGCCGAGGCAGACCTCGCCGGTCTGCAGACCCCGGAGCAACGGCGCATCCATTTGCGCCAGGGGTTACTGGCCATCGCCGTTGTGCTGGTTATCGGGAGCGCCGGGTGGCTGTGGACGCACAGCTACACCGTCAACCAGCAACGCCTGGCGCAAGTGGCTGCACTGGCGGTGCAACCTGCACCCGCTGCGCAGAATGCTGACGACACCCTCACACTGCTGGCGCTGTTGGATGCCCGCTGGGCGGCGACGCAGGTTTTCCCTGCAACAGAAGACGCACGGTTTATCGAGCGCGCTGGCCTTTTTCAGGGTGATTTGAGCCGCCCACCCTTGACCCACGCGTATCAGTTGGCCGTGCAGCAGCTGTTACTGGACCGCCTAACAGTGCTGCTCGAGGAGCAAGTTCGCACCAACCTTGGCAATCGCGAACGACTGCTGGAAAACCTGCGCGCCTACCTGATGCTCAATCTGCGGGAGCGCCGTGATACCGGGTGGCTGGCACAGCATATTGCAGACCATTGGTCTGCGCGTTATCCAGGTGACGCGTCGGTGCACAAACGCCTGAATGAACACTTGGCGCGGCTGCTTGAGCAACCGTTCATTGCGCCGCTCGATGAAGCCCTTGTGGCCAAGGCTCGCGAAGCACTGCGGGGTGAGTCCCTGGCGGATGTGGTTTATCGGGCGTTGCGCGAACAGTCACGCAACCTCGAGCCTTTGCGGCTTGTCGAGGGCAAGGTATTCGCGGCCATTGATCCACCTATTCCCGGTTTCTACACCAAAAGGTATTGGCAGTACTTTGAGGCACAGGGCCCGCGGCTGGTGAATGCCATTGCGCAGGACAACTGGGTATTGGGGGAGGGTGCCGACCTCAGTGTCATGGATTTGCGGCGGCTGATGATTGAGCTGCAGCAGCGCTATTTCAGTGAGTATGCCGATACCTGGAGTGCCGCCCTTGGCCGCGTCAGCCTGCAACAGAGCGACAGCCTCAGGCAGGATGCCGAACAGCTCGCGGGCTTGACGTCAGCCCAGTCGCCGCTGATGCACTTGTTGCTGCTGTTGCGTGAAAACACGCGTTTGCTGCCCGGTCATGACCCTTTGGCCAACGTACCCGCTCAGACGGGAGCGTTGGGGGTGATCGCTCAGACGGCTGTGGCTGAAGGGGCGAAGGTCGTCCTTCCAGACTCTGCCCGCCGAGCGTTGCAACGACGCTTTGAGCCATTGCACCAGTTGCTCGACGAGCAGCACAACCCTGGCGTCGAGTTGACGCAGGCATTGCGTTTGCTCGACGAGCTGCACCTGCAACTGGCTGCGCTCAACCGCGAAAGCTCGCCCGAGCAGGCGGCTTTTCAACGGGTAAAGCGGCGAATGGAGGGGCAGCAGGATGTGCTCGGCACTCTGCGTGACGCCGCTGCACGGTTGCCGTTGCCGCTCGCAGGCTGGTTTGAGGGGGTGGCTGACAACAGCTGGCGTCACTTGTTGGACGGGGCCTATTCGCACGTCAACCAGCGCTATCACAGTGAGGTGTATGGGCTGTATGCCAAGGCGATCCGCCAGCGTTACCCGTTCAATGCTCATGCGAGCAGCGATGTCGCCCTCAATGACTTTCAAGAGTTCTTCAAACCCCAGGGCGTCATGGCGCGCTTTTATGAAAGCTACCTGCGGCCTTTCGTCAGTGTTGACGGCAACCGTTACAGGTTGCGTGGTCTGGATGGCAGTGGGTTGCCGGTCTCGCGTTCGGTGCTGGATCAACTGACGAAAGCCGAGGTTATCCGCCAGGTGTTTTTCACTGAACCGCAGGGTGAGGTGTCGGTTCGATTTACCGTGGCGCCCTACAGCCTGGATCAGTCGGTCAGTCGGGCGACCCTGCGCTTTGGCGATAAACAGCTGGAATATCGCCATGGACCCATCGTGCCCATGGTGTTTGATTGGCCGATGGTGGCCGACAACGGTCGCAGCAGCCTGGTACTGGAGCGGGGCACGGAGCAACGCCCCCTGGGTATCGAGAAAGATACCGGCGCCTGGTCGTTGTTCAGGTTTTTTGACTTGATGCAGCGAGAGCCGGCGAGCGGCAGGAACGCGCTGATATTCAAGGCCGACCTTGCCGGGCTGCGGGCCAATTACCTGTTGACCAGTCAGCGTACGCCCAGCCCGTTTGACATGGAGGCGTGGCGCACTTTCCGCCTGCCTGAGCAACTGTGAGCAGTCGGCCTATTGAGTGGCGCAGTGCCGGGCGCACACAACAGGGCCAGGCCCGGCCGCGTAACGAGGATGCGTTCCTGGACGGTGCGCGACAAAGCTGTTGGGCCGTGGCGGATGGCATGGGCGGTCACCAGCGCGGTGATGTGGCCAGCCAGTGGGTGGTTCGCAGTCTCGCTTCGCTGTCTGCCACAGGTAACCTTGATCAACGCGTCAACGCGGCTCGGCAACGTTTGCAACACGTCAGCCAGCAGTTGGCGAAGGCGGGTATCAGGTCTGACGCGCGCGGCGACGTCACGATGGGCAGTACGGTGGTGGCATTGCTGCTTGAGCAGGGGCGTGCCGCCTGTGTGTGGGCGGGGGACAGTCGATGTTATCTGTGGCGCGAGCAAAGGCTTTACCAATTATCGCGCGATCATTCACTGCAGCAGCGCCTCATGGATGAGCGCCAATTGAGTGTGGCGCAAGCTCGGGCCCACCCGGAGGCCAGGGCATTGACCCGGGCCATCGGTGCGCGAGCGCTGCTGCAGCTTGAGGTGCTGGAACTCAGCACCCGGCCAGGGGACGTATTTCTGCTGGCCAGCGATGGGTTGTATCAGGCGCTCAGTCACGCAGACCTGGGGCGTGCGTTGAGCGTTGGCACGCCGCAGCAGGTGGTGGACCGTTTATTTGCAACGGTATTGCGCAGGCCCGCGCGGGATGATTTGACCGCCGTGGTGGTACAGCCATGAATGACACATCAATGGCGCCAGGCTTACTCGCCGGGCGTTATCGCCTCGAACGCGAATTGGGCAGGGGCGGGATGGGCGTGGTTTATCGCGCTCGTGACTTGTTGCACGAGCAATTTGGCGCGTCCTGCTCCAGCGTGGCAATCAAGCTTTTGGGCGAGACTTTGTCTCAGTGCCCGGACGCGCATGTGCTGCTCTACAGCGAGTTTGCCCTGACCCGCAGCCTGCGCCACGACGGTGTGGTGCGGGCATTTTCGTTCGAGGTTGATACAACCAGCCAGGCCGCGTTTTTCACGATGGAATTGATGCACGGCATCACGCTCGACCGGCTGCTGCCCGAGTGCCCCGCTGGGTTGCCCTGGCGAGAACTGCAACCGATGGTCCTACAGCTTTTGGATGCACTGGTTTACATCCATCAGCAAAACGTCCTGCACGGCGATATCAAACCCGCCAATGTCATGGTCAGCGAAGAAGGTGTGCGGTTGTTCGATTTCGGCCTGGGCCATCAGCAAGTACCGGGGACGGTGGGGTTGCCGAGTTTGAATCGCGACCGTTTCAACGCGTGGACACCCGCGTATGTTGCCCCGGAATTACTCGCCGGCGGGGCGCTGAGCACCGCCGCCGACCTGTATGGCGTGGCTTGCGTCGTGTACGAGCTGGCCCATGGGCAACGCCTGGGTGGACGTCAGCCCATGCACGCGTTGGTTCGGCCTCGGCAACTGCCCAAGCGCTGCTGGCCCGCCTTGCGCTCGGCCCTGGCGGTTGATCCTGAACGTCGAGTGCTGAGCGTCGCCGAGTTACGCGAGGCCATAGCCAGCCACCCTCGACGCGGGTGGCTGTAACCCAGGGCTCAATGGGCCAGGCCATGCAGTTGGCAATAGTCGGCCCAGCTCAACCCGGCCATTTGTGCGACTTCCTTGTGCACTTCAAGACGCTGGGCTTCGAAGGCCTCGGGTGAATCGGCCGTCAACTTGAGTGTCAGCTCCCAGGCAAACAGGTTCTGTCGTTCAGCTTCGGCTTCGAAAGCTTCATGCAGGCGTTCGGCGCGATACTGCTCCAGGGTTTCGCGCTTGGCCTGAGCGGCCAGCGGGTTCAGGGTGTCCAGTTGCGTGGCCACCTCCGGATGTTCGGTCAAGAATCTGTCCAGGGCGCGCTGGTGGTTATCGCCGGGTTGGGACAAGGTAAAACTCCTGGGGCTCGGGCGCCGGTAGCGGGCCAGTGGTGAGGTGTTCAGCGTCGCAGGTATTTGCGTAAGCGGCGGCTTATGCGATTTCGTATCGGCTCAAGCAAGAAAAATAACAGGTAGGCACCCAGCATCACTGCCAGGTCCAAGTCCAGCCAGGTTTCTTCGACGGGCCCGGTGAGGTGTTCGATGGCATTTCTGGCCATGAACAGCAAGGTGACGCCCACGACCCACAGCAGGGCGTTGAACATCAGTGGACGCAGGTTGTGGGACAGCTTGTATTGCATCTTGAACAGTTCTCCTTGATGTCGGGCTCCTTTTCCCGCGGGAGCCAAAACACGCCGATAGTACATTTTGAGGGGGGCTCATGACTTGGCGCAGATCATGTTGCCCGATGATGGATGTTGCTCAGGTGCTCGGGTTTTCGAGCAGGTAGCGTGCCAGGGCCGCATAGGCCGGCAAGGTGACACCGTCGTCCGCGGCATTGGCCGCAACCGGATGGGAGGCAAAGCGCACAATCACCATCTCGGCCGCGGGGTCGATGTAGATACTCTGGCCGTGGACGCCGCGGGCCATATAGGCGCCATCGGGGTTGTGAGTGACCCACCACATGGCACGATAACTCCATCCCTTGAGTTGACTATAGCCTGCCTTGGCAAAAGCCTCTTTATCGCCGCCCTGGCGAATATCCTTGACCACGCTTTCAGGCACGATCTGCTGGCCATTGAAGCGGCCGCCATTGCGCAGCATTTCACCGAAACGGGCCATGTCCCGCAGCCCGGCGTTCAAGCCGCCACCGGCAAACGGTGTGCCGATGGAGTCCACGCTGAAATAGACGTCCTGTTCACTGCCCGGTCGGCTCCAGTTCGCCACGCTCCAGCGCATGGCGGGGAAGCGAAAATAGCTGCCATCGTCAAAACGCACGGTGCGGTCCGGCGGCGGCGGGGCGCCGACCATCCATTTGAGGCGAGCAGGACCGCTGGCCTGGGCGTCAGGAAAATCTGTAACGCTGGCGTAGACGGCGGCGCTTGAAAAACCCAGTAATACAAAGGTCAGCGGCAGGATTGCTCGCATCGGCAGGCACCTTGATGGCGTATAAAGCACAGGGAGCAAGGCCTGGGCTCGAGTCCGTTTGAGAATTAAGCTGCAAAGGATGGGCTAACTCACCCTGACCAACAAGGATCAGGGGGGTTAAATTAATTCTGAATAATTGCGCGTGTCACGGCAAAAGCCTTTCGCTCCCGGTCTCTGGCCGTGTAGCGTTGCAGGGGATTTCGAGGCTGCCGACCACGGGCAGAGGGCGATGGGCAGGGGGACGGGTCATGGCGCAAACGCTGTTCAAACTTTTCCTCACCCAGCGCCTTGCGGCCTTGGCCAGCACGGAATCGTTACGGGCCATCCGTGAAGGCCTGTTGTGGATTTTGCCGTGTTTGCTGGTGTCGGCCGGTTTCCTGATTCTTTCCGAGTGCGCCAAGGCGCTGGGGTTTGATCCGCAGGTGGTGGCCTTTTTGTCTGGGCTGCATAACCAGATCAGCTCGGTGATCCCGCTGTTGGTGGCAGCCTCCATTGGTTACATGCTGGCGATCCAGTATCGCCTGCCGCAATTGCCGGTAGCGTTCCTGTGCCTGGCGCATGTGGTGGTCGCCACGTTCGTCTTGCGCGATTACCCGCGGGCGTCGGCGACGTTTGTACTGTTTATCGCCATCGCCTCGCCGTTGCTGAATGTACCGGCGGTGGCCTGGCTGCATCGCTTTCGCTGGACGCGTCTGGTCAACGAAGACCTGGTGGGCCATAACCTGCGGGGCACCATCAACATGGTGGTGCCGGGGACTATCACTGCGCTGTCGCTGGTGGCGATGTTGTCGTTGCTGTTGCAGATACCTTCCGTGGCGCAGCTGCAAGGGCCGCAGGTGCTCGATGCGCTGCAATCGCCCTACGGCAGCGGCTTGTTTGTGACCCTGATGAATTCTCTGCTGTGGTTTTTTGGCATTCACGGCGCGTATGCCCTGCAGCCGTTGTTCGATGTGCTGGACCAGGCGGTGCTGCTCAATGGCGCCGCGCTGGCGGCGGGTGAGCCGATCAAATACGCGCTCAATAGCGGCCTGCTGGGGTGTTTCGCGTTTATCGGTGGGTCGGGCGGTGCACTGTGCCTGTTGCTGGCGATCCTGCTGTTTTCCAGGAGCCAGTCCATGCGTCTGCTGGCGATGGCCAGTCTGCCGTTGTCGTTATTCAATGTCAGCGAGGTGCTGCTGTTCGGCTTGCCGATCATTCTCAATCCGCGCTTGTTCATTCCTTTTTTACTGGTGCCGGCGTTCAATGCCATGCTGGCGCTGACGGCGGTACACCTGGGCTGGGTGTCACCGGCGGTGGCCAGCGTGCCGTTTACTGCACCGGTGCTGCTCAACGCCTACCTCAGTACCCACGGCGACCTGGCGGCCGTGGTGCTGCAAGTGGCGCTACTGGGCATCGGCACGCTGGTGTATGCGCCTTATGTGCGCGCCATTCATCGCCAGTCCAGTGGCGGCAGCACCGTGTACCTCAAGTCGCTGGACATGACCTTTCGCGGCCTGGAGGAGAAGGGCCGGCTGCTGGAACTGGACCCGGTGCTGGCATCCCACAAGGTGCTGGCGCGCCAGGCCGTCGAGCTGAGCCGTATCCAGCAGATCAGCGACTATGAGTTCTACCTCGAATTCCAGCCTCAGGTCTCGACGCGCACTGGGTTGTGCACCGGCTGCGAAGCACTGATGCGCGCCCGCGACAGCCAGGGCACAGTGCACTCACCATGGGAGTTTCTGCAGTGGCTGGCGCAGGCGCGGTTGATGCCGGACGTGGATGTCTGGGTGGCCTCCCAGGCCGTGCGCCAGTACCAGCATTGGAAGAAAATCGGCTTTGCCCTGCCGATGACCATCAATATCTCCAGTACCACCCTGACGAATGCGGCCTATGGCGAGCGCCTGGTGGGCATTCTCGCCCAGGCCCATGGGCAAGTGTCGGTGGAGATCACCGAAGATGCGTTGGTGCGCGATGTCCCGGCCACACGCCAGACGATCCAGAAATTGCAGGCGATCGGCGCCAAGGTCTACATCGACGACTTCGGCACCGGGTTTTCCGCGTTGAGCTATCTGCACCAGTTTCCGGTGGACTTCATCAAGATCGACCGCAGCTTTGTGGTGGCCCAGCACGACCCCCAAGGCGCCCGTGTGCTGACCGGCATGCTGCGTTTTTGCGAGGCGCTGAACCTGGGGGTGGTGGTCGAAGGCGTAGAGACCGCCGAGCAATTGGCCTTCCTCAATACCGGCACCGAGCTGTTTGTTCAGGGCTGGTATTTCAGCAAGGCGCTGCCCGGCGATCAGCTGGAGCGCTTTGTGCGCGAGCGTGCGGCCACTCGGGATTAAGCTGGCGTGGCGGCGAATTCACGCTGCGTCTGCTCGATTTCTTCGACCAGCTTGTCGATTTGCGCCAGCCGCGCGCGGTTGTCGTGGTCCCAGGGGTGAAAACTCGGTTTGAAGTAGTGCAGCCATGGCCGCAGCATGCGCGGGAACACGCCCTTGGGCCCGTAGAGAAACTTGAGCATGCGCCAGAAGCCCTTCACGTGCCCGCCGGCCTTGCGGTCGGCAATCAGCAGGCGCAGGTGGAAATCCATCACCACCAGCCAGAACAACACCGTGGTGGTCAGCATGGTGCCGGTGCGCAGCAAGTAGCGCCCAGGACCAGGCTTGATCACGGTGTTCCACACATCGAACGCCACGGCCTTGTGTTCGGTTTCTTCGAGGGCGTGCCAGTACCACATTTGCTGGTAGCCCTTGAGTGACTCGCCAAAGCGCGTGGGGTCGCTCAGCAGGATTTCCGCGAGCATTGCCGTGTAGTGCTCGAGGGCGATGGTCACCGCCAGGTTGAACGACGGTGGCAGGTGTTTTTTTTGCAGGTCGAGGATGAATTTGAGGCGCCGGTCCAGGGTGTGCGCCGGTAGGCCGGCAGCTTGCATCAGGTCGTTATAGGCCACGTGCTCGCGGCTGTGCATGGCTTCCTGGCCGATAAACCCCTGGATTTCCTTTTTCAACTCCGGATCGTCGATGCGCTGGCGGTAGTGGCGCACGCTGTCCATGAAAAACAGTTCGCCCTGGGGAAACAACAGCGACAGTGCGTTGAAGAAGTGCGTGATGAACGGGCCTTGTTCGTGCCAGTTCTTGATGCGCTCGGCAGGCAACGCAAAACGGATATCGCGACGGATGGGCAGCATCGTGGGTACTCCTGTTCAGAGACGAGGTTCGTCGTTGGTTTCAAACACCTGCGTGCGCTGTTTGGGCGCCATGCGCTTGCTGGCAAACACCACCAGAGCTTGATAAGCGGCAGGCAGGCAACGGGCGAGCAGGTCGAGGAAATACGCGTCGCGGCCGATCAGCACGCGGCGTTTATTGTGGCGCACGCCCTGCAGGATGACCTTGGCGGCCTGGTCGGCGTCGGTGATGAAGAGCTTTTCGAAGTCGGCGCGGGCCTGTTGCTCGTTGTGGATCAGAAAACCGGTCATGTTCGCGTCGATGCGGCTGCTGCGGCAGATATCCGTACGGATTCCCCCGGGGTGTACACAGGTGGCGGACACCCCGCAGCGTTGCAGATCGAGTTCCTGGCGCAGCGATTCGGTAAAGCCGCGCACCGCAAACTTGCTCGCGTTGTAGCCGCTCATGCCGGGCTGGGCAAACAGGCCGAACACGCTGGAGGTGTTGACCACGTGTCCGTCGCCGCTGGCCTTGAGGTGCGGCAAAAATGCCTTGGTGCCATGCACCACGCCCCAGAAGTTGATGCCGATGATCCACTCCAGGTCTGCGTAGTCCACGCCTTCGACGGTGCTCGACAGCGCCACGCCGGCATTGTTGAAAATCAGGTTGACCTGGCCGTGGTCGGCCACGCAGCGTGCGGCCCAGTCGTGCATGGCCTGGCGATCGGACACGTCCAGCACGTGGGTGGTGATCGTCACCGGGGACAGCGTCGAGGTCTTGATCAGCGCCAAGGTCTGTTCCAAGCCCTGGCTGTTCTTGTCCGCGAGCGCCAGGTGGCAGCCTTCGCGTGCCAGCGCCAGGGCCAATGCGCGACCCATGCCGGACGCCGCGCCAGTGATTGCCGCCACGCGGCCGTTGAATGACTTCATGACAGGCTGCCTTCTGCGGTGGAGTGGGGCGCCGAAACAGGGCGGGGTGTCGAGGTGGGCAACGGCTCGGCGACGTAGTCCTTGAGCGCGAAGTGCCGCGTGTCACGCTTGAACCGCCAGGTTGAACCGGGCCACAACGTGGTGTTTTTGCCGGTGCGCGGGTCGAGGTACCAGCTCTGGCAGCCGCCGGTGTTCCAGATGGTGCGCTTGAGCCGGGCTTGCAGCTGCTGGTTATAGGCCAGCTCCACGGTGGGTTTGACCTCGACCGTGGCGATGCGCTGGCGCTGCATTTGCGTAATGGCATCCAGGATGTAGGTGACCTGGGCCTCGATCATCAGAATCATCGAGTTATGCCCAAGGCCGGTGTTCGGCCCAACGATCAAAAACAGGTTTGGATAACCCGGCACGGTGGTGCCCTTGTACGCGTGGGCGCCGTCGCGCCAGGCGTCCATCAGGTCGATGCCGTCGCGACCGATGATGCAATCGCGGGGCAGCGGGTCGGTGGCCTGGAAACCGGTGCCGAAGATCAGGCAATCGGCCGGGTGCTTGATGCCATCGGCCGTGATCACGCCGTCCGCTTCGATGCGCAGCACCGTGTCGCTGACCACCTCGACATTGCTGCGCGACAGCGCCGGGTAGTAGTCATTGGAGATCAGCACGCGCTTGCAGCCGATGGTGTAGTCCGGGGTGAGGGTCTTGCGCAGGGAAGGGCGCGCCACTTGTTTGCGCAGATGGCGCAGGGCGATTTTCTGCACCATTTTCATCAACCTCGGGTGCAGGGCAAACCCCACCACGCGGCCTTCCAGCGCCCAGTAGAAGGCGCCGCGCACCAGGCGTTGGGTGAAGGGCAGGTGCTTGAAGGCCCAACGCTCGACGCGCGAAATTTCGCGGTCGGGCTTGGGCATGATCCAGGGCGGCGTGCGCTGGAACAGGTCCAGATGCGCCACCTGCGGCGCGATCTGCGGGACGAACTGGATGGCACTGGCGCCGGTGCCGATCACCGCCACGCGCTTGCCCTTCAATGAATATTCATGGTCCCACTGCTGGGAATGGAAGCGCTTGCCCTTGAAGCTGTCCAGCCCCGCAATATCCGGCAACGCCGGGCGCGACAACCCGCCCATGCCTGACACCAGCACCCGCGCGCTGACCTTGCGGCCATCGCTGAAGCTCAGTTGCCAGCGTTGCTGCTGTTCATCGAACACCGCGCGTTCAAGGCCCATGTTGAAGCGCAGGTAGGGCGTCAGCTTGAAACGCTGCGCGCAGTGTTCAAGGTAGGCGCGGATCTCCGCCTGCGGTGCGAACTGCCGCGTCCAGTTGGGGTTGGGCGCAAACGAAAACGAGTACACATGCGACTGCACATCGCAGGCGCAGCCTGGGTAATGGTTGTCGCGCCAGGTGCCGCCAAGCGTCTCGGCCTGTTCGGCGATAAAGAAGTCGGTGAGCCCGGCTTCCTTGAGTTTGATCGCCATGCACAGGCCGGCAAAACCGGAACCGATGATGGCGATGTCGATTGAATCGCTGTGGGCATTCATGGCTTGTCCCTCGTGGGCATCGATGTGCTCCTGTTTTTGTTGTGTCTTTTAGATAGAACACCATTGCAAAGAAAAATTGAATTAATTATTTTAAAAAAGATTTTAAATAATCTACCTGAAAATTTCGCCTACGCTAGAACCTTGTTCCGCATGTGCGACTTGTCCGACGGACGAGCACGGTACGCATGAAGTTTAGGTCCAGGGTGTGGACGATGGCTGAGGCCTTGATCAATACCGGTCAGGTCGCCAGCGGCAGGGAAGCAGAGGACCGAGCTATGGCTGTTGAATGGGTTGTCGCTGCGGGCGTGTTAGGAGTGGCGAGTGCGCTGTTGTGGGGCTTCAGTGCCTGGATGACGCGGCGTATAGAAGCCACTGTTCCGATCAACGGGCGCTTCGTCGAGGTCGATGGCGAGCGCTTTCATTATGTCGAGGAAGGCGCAGGCCCGCCGCTGGTGATGATTCACGGGCTGATGGGCAGCAGTCGCAACCTGACCTATGCCTTGTCCGCCCAACTGCGTGAGCGTTTTCGCGTGATCACGCTGGACCGTCCGGGTTCGGGCTATTCCACCCGGCAAACGGGTACTGCGGCAGACCTGCCGGCCCAGGCTCGGCAAATCGCGGCCTTTATCAAAACCCTGGACCTGGATAAACCGCTGGTGCTGGGGCATTCCCTGGGCGGGGCGATTTCGCTGGCGCTGGCGCTTGACCATCCCCACGCGGTGTCCGGGCTGATCCTGGTGGCGCCGCTGACGCATCCCCAGCGTATGTTGCCGCCGGTGTTCCTGTCCCTGGCGGTGCGCCCGGCCTGGTTGCGACGGTGGATGTCACACACCCTGACCATGCCCGTCGGCCTGCTGACCAGAGGCACGGTGGTGAAGGGCGTGTTCGCCCCAGATGCCGCGCCGTCAGACTTCGCCACGCGTGGCGGCGGGCTGCTGGGTATGCGTCCGGACAACTTCTACGCCGCCTCCACCGAGATCAATACGGTTAACGACCATTTGCCCGACATGGTCAAGCGCTACCCGCAACTGACCCTGCCAATCGGCCTGATCTATGGCGCGCGCGACAACGTGCTGGACTTTCACAAGCACGGCCAGGCCCTGGCAAGCAAAGTGCCCGGGCTGAAGATGCAGGTGGTGGAGGGGCGTGGCCATATGCTGCCAATTACCGCCACAGAGCGCGTGGCTGCGCTGGTGGAGCAGGTGGCCAAGCGCGTTCGCCCGCCGCAAAGCGCCGCCGTGCTGCACCCGCCATTTGCCTTGGCGAGCAAATAATGGTGTTACCCGACTCGCGGCACAACGGCGTCGATGCCTGCTTTAGACACCTGACCAAACGGCTGAAAAACAGACTGGCCAGTCACGTCAAAAAGCCTTCGAGAAACTAGTTGACGACCTAACGATTCCGCGCTATTTATTTAAAAAAATTATTTCAATGTCTAATTTGAAACAATTTTTGAAGTGCCTAAGAGCGAATAAAATAATGAAAAAAACGCCTTTTATCGCATCTCCAAGCTGTCTCGTCCGGAGGCTGCCATGAACCAGACTCTGGTCACTTCCACCGTCTGGACCGACGGCAAACGTCATTTGTGGTGGCTGGGCATCATGCCCCTGGCGACCCCATTGCTCTCCGGCGCCCTGGCCATCACCACAGGCGTACAGCAATTGTGGTGGGTCGGCGTGCTGGTGATCTTCGGCTTGATTCCATTGATCGACGGCCTGCTCGGTGAAGACGTCAGCAACCCGCCAGAATCCGCCGTCAGCAACCTTGAATCGCAAAGCTACTACCGCTGGATCGTCTACACCGGCGTGCTGTTCGTGATCACCTCAGTGGTAGTGACCGGCTGGCTGGCCGCCGGTGGGATCGACTGGATCATTAACGGCGGCCTGCTCAATGCCACTGCAAGCCTTGATCCGTCGAGCTGGCTGGCGAAGACCGCAGCGTTTATTACCGCGCGCACCGAGTTGCACGGTGAGATCACCTGGTTCACCTACCTGGGCATGGCGCTGTCCACCGGCGCCGCCACCGGCATTGCAATCAACACCGCGCATGAGCTGGGGCACAAGCCCAAGCCGCTGGAAGTGTTCCTGGCCAAGGTCACCCTGGCGCCGACCTTCTACGGGCACTTCTACACCGAACACAACCGTGGCCATCACGTACGCGTGGCCACACCGGAAGACCCGGCCAGCTCACGTCTGGGTGAGAGTTTCTGGGCGTTCCTGCCGCGCTCGGTGTGGTTCAGCGCGCTGTCGGCCTGGAACCTGGAACGCGAACGTCTGCGCAAACTCGGCCTGCCGGCACTGCACTGGAAGAACGCCGTTCTCGGCGCGTGGATGTACAGCGTGGTGTTGTGGGGCGTGATGATTGCCTGGCTCGGGGCGGCCGTGATTCCCTTCCTGATCATTCAGGGCATCTACGGGTTCTCGTTGCTGGAAGTGGTGAACTACGTCGAGCACTACGGGCTTAAACGCCAGAAGTTGCCCAACGGTCGCTATGAACGTTGCTCGCCGCGGCACTCGTGGAACAGTAACCGTATTGTCACCAATATCTTTTTGTTTCAACTGCAACGGCATTCCGATCACCATGCCAACCCCACCCGTAGTTATCAGTCATTGCGCCACTTTGATGAATCGCCGCAACTTCCTTATGGTTACGCGAGCATGATTGTCTGGGCCTATGTGCCGTACTTGTGGCGACGTCGCATGGACCATCGCGTGTTGAATCATTACGCCGGCGATATCACCTTGACCAATCTTCAACCGTCACAACGTTTGAAGTACCTGGAGAAGTACAGCAACAGCGCCAAGCCGTTTTGAGGTGAAGTAACACAGCCGTGGGTGAACTCGGGATCTGTGTATCGCGCAGGTTTTTATCGCCCAAGGTTTATCAGTTTGATGGCAAGAAAGTTGTTTGACCCTACAACAATAACTTCAAGGGAAGGACGTACATAATGCACAGCCCTGCCACGTTCACCGCACATATCATACTGGCCGCACTGGGCCTGATTGTTTACCACCAGGCTCAGGCCGCACGCATCGAGCCGGCCGGCAGCGCCTTTACTGCCCAGGGCCCGATCAGCTTTTCCAAGGGTGCGCTGATCAGCGCCGATTGCACCATCAAGGTGGCCGGCAAGGTCGCGGCCGATGGTTCATCGGTGAATGTCGATAAAGTTGAATTCGACGGCGGGCTTAAATGCAGCCGCGTCGAGGCAATCAACTTGCCCTGGGTGTTAGTTGCCAAAGACACCAAAAGCGGCTCCATGTCGAAGATCAGCGTCGATGTTCACGCCTTCGGCCTGGGCGGCAAGTGCGGGCCTTCTACGGCCGATGGCACGTGGAACAACGCCACCCGAAAGTTGGAAGCCACCAATGTTCCGATTGGCGAAGACTGCAAGATAAAAACGGTGTCGATCACGATGCCGCCGACCTTCAAAGTGGTCGAATAAACCGATTAAAAAGATGCAGCGGTAATTGAATTGAGATTTGGCTGGAAAGGGAAGTTCTGCAGTTTCACCGTGACCTCTCGATCATGGCCATTACCCCTGGCGAAATGACTCGCCATAACATGTGAGGAAAAACAATGAAAAGCTTGAAAACCCTCGTTTGTGCAACTTCTTTTGCTCTGTGCTTTGGCGCCGCTTCGATGGCCAGTGCGGCGTCCATCACCCCGGATGGTCCGTTCACGACCAACCCCGGCACCATCGTTGTGAAGTCGCCCTCGTCGTTCGGTGCGGCCGTAACCTGCGGCATCACCTTTACCGGCAACGTCAGCGGTGGCGTGGCGTCCATAAACGGTGCTTCGCTGACCGGCGGCGGTCTCTGCGCCTTGCCGACGCTGACCAACCTGCCTTGGGTGCTGACCGCGGCAACCGGCACCACCGGTACCGTGACCAACGTTGGCTACAAGATCACCTCGCTGCCTTCCACCAACTGCGGTCCTACCCCTATCGCTGTGGCGTGGACTGCGGCCAGCAAAACCCTGTCGGCCAGCAATCAATCGCTGAGTGGCAACTGCACCGTGGTGTCCCTGAGTGTTGTGGCGCCAACGCTGACGGTTAACCCGTAAGCGCGCAACTGCGTAAAGGGCTGATCACCCGTTGAAAGGCCGGTGCCTCGCGTGAGGCGCCGGCTGCGGGAAAACCACCGGCGGAGCCGGTGAACGCCACCTGCAGGGTCACGGCCTTCAACTTCAAACCTTCACCTGCCCTCACGATTAATCCTTGAAAACATCAACGCTTTAGCGCGTGGGCGCGCACAACGTGTGAAACACGATCCCTGATCGAACGAACAGAAAGACGAGACGGCTGGGCCGGCTCAGAGTGATAACAATAAGGAGTGCCTCATGAATAATAAAAAACAACAGGTGCAGGCTTTACTGGGGTTGGCGTTGATGGGCGGGCTGATGGTAGCCGTGCCTGTGCAAGCCGGCGGTTTTTCCACGCCGACGTATGGCGCACCGGGCTGGGGGCGAGCGTTCGGCGGGGGTTCCTTGTTCAAGAACGACCCGAGTTCGGCGTTCAACAACCCGGCGGCAATGGCTTTTGTGGACCATAACGTTGCGCAAATGACCGTCGATTACGCGCGGATCAAGATCAAGTACAAAGGCCAGGCCAATGACTACCAGGGCAACCCGGTATCCAATACACCGTTTAACCCCGATGGTACTTTCGACCCCGCGCAGGCCGTGCTGAATAACAATGACGGCGGCCAGGGCGGGTTCACTGCATGGCTCCCCACCGGGTTCATGGTGATGCCGCTGGGTGATCGGTTTTCATTCGGTCTGGCCCAGGTCGTGCCGCAGGGCATGCGCACCACCTGGGATGAAGGCTCAAAGTTTCGTGACTTTGCAGTGGACACCAAGATTGAAACCGTAGGGTTGACCGGGTCCTTGTCGTTCAAGGTGCGCGATGACCTTTCCATCGGTGCCGGGATGATCGTTCAGCACAGTAAAGGCTTCGTCAGCCAGAATATCGATTTGCTCGCCGCCGCTGCCAACTCCAAGTCTGAATTGGGCGGCATTCCGTTCCCGGCTGGCCTGGGTACGTCGCTGATTCGGGTCAAAGTCGATAATACGTCGGTGGGTTGGTTCACGGGGGTGGTCTGGAAACCCACCGAGCAAGACAGCCTCGGCCTCAATTACCACGCCAAAATCAAGAACAAGATGGAGGGCAAGTACAATATTCGCGCCGACGCCTTCTCCTATCAGTTGATGACGGCCCCGAGCCCGTTCGGCGGTACCGGGACTATCCCGGAAGTGGCCTATCCGGGGCTGAAATTGATGCCCGACGGCGCCAATGCCAGTACTCAACTGGACATCCCGGCAACGGCGGGCCTGGACTGGGTGCACCAGTTCAATGACCGCCTGACCATGGGTGTGAGTGCGGTGTGGACTCAATGGTCGTCCTTCAAGGACCTGACCCTCAAGTCCGACGGCAACACGATCGTGTCCATCCCCTACAACTACCGCGACTCGTGGATGTACTCCATTGGTGGTGATTTCAAAGCGACCGATGAGCTGACATTGCGTGCCGGTGTGGCGTCCGACCAGACGCCGACCCGCAACTCTACACGCGACCCGCGGATTCCGGACGGTGACCGGTACTTCCTGTCGCTGGGCGCAGGTTACGACGTCAAGGCGATTCCAGGCTTGACGCTGGATCTGGCGTATTCCCATCAGTTCGTGCAGGAGGTCAATCTCAAGACCAAGAACGTGGACCGATTGGGCGCCGCGAGCCTGGACGGTAAGGCCGAATCGTCCGGTGACGTAGTGGCTGTTTCGGCAACCTATGCCTTTTAAGTCCGTCACGCAGCGCCGCGGATAAGGGCGGCAAGCGCATCTTGGCGCCCTTGTTCGAAGGCTCTAGAGCGGGGGTTCGCCCTCGCGACGTGTGCAGCACCGCATTTTCTGATTCAACAGGCTGACGTGCTCAGCCTGGTTTTTTTTGCCAAGGCATTAAATAAAAATTTCAAAACAAAATTTGAATTTGTCTTTTCAAGTTTGTAGTGTGGCCTTACGCCGCCGCCCATTTCGAGCGGACTGCGCATTGCCCATGCCCTGATTAGGTAGAGGTATCTCCATGGTTATCTGGTTATTAGTGGGTGTCGCAGCAGCGATTGCCCTGGCGTATCGACAAGCCGCGGCTGCGCTGTGGCTGGGCGTTGGCTTGATCTGGCTGGCGCTTGGTTACCTGTTCAACGTGGTGGCCGGTGTGGGCACCAGCGTTGCGGCGCTGCTGGTGGTGGTGCCCGCGCTGCTGCTGACGATCAAACCCTTGCGTCGCACGCTGTTGACCAGCAAGGCCTTGAGTCTGTTTCGTACGATCATGCCGGCCATGTCCGACACCGAACGCGCCGCCATCGAATCCGGCACCGTGTGGTGGGACGCCGAGCTGTTCAGCGGCAAACCCAATTGGGATCGCCTTCTCAACGCTGCGCCGGCCAGCCTCAGCGCCGAAGAACAAGCCTTCCTCGACAACGAGGTCGAAACCCTCTGCGACATCGCCAACGACTGGGAAACCACTCAGATCTGGCAGGACATGTCCCCCGAAGGCTGGCAGTACACCAAGGACGCCGGGTTCCTGGGCATGATTATTCCCAAGCAATACGGCGGCAAAGGCTTCTCCCACTACGCGCATTCCCAGGTGGTGATGAAGCTGTCGACACGCTGCTCGGCGGCGGCGATTTCGGTGATGGTCCCCAATTCCCTGGGCCCGGCTGAATTGCTGCTGCATTACGGCACCGATGCCCAACGCAATTACTACTTGCCGCGCCTGGCGCGGGGCGAAGACATCCCGTGCTTTGCCCTGACCAGCCCGTATGCGGGCTCTGATGCCGGCGCAATTCCGGACGTGGGCGTCGTCTGCAAAGGCCTGCACGAGGGCGAGCAAGTGCTGGGTTTCAAAGTGACCTGGGACAAGCGCTACATCACCCTTGGCCCCATCGCGACGGTGCTGGGCCTGGCGTTTCGCGCCGAAGACCCGGAGGGCTTGCTGGGCAAGGCGGGCTCGCTGGGCATCACCTGCGCGTTGATCCCAACGTCTCACCCAGGCGTCAACAGCGGTCGTCGTCACTGGCCTCTGAACGCGGTATTCCAGAACGGTCCCACCACCGGCAAGGATGTGTTCATTCCCCTGGAATGGGTGATCGGCGGCCGCGAACAGGTCGGTAACGGCTGGCGCATGCTGATGGAATGCCTGGCAGCCGGGCGGGCGATTTCTCTGCCCTCGGCCAACGTCGGCCTGGGCAAAGTCGCGGTACGCGGCACCAGCGCCTACGCGGCCATGCGCAAGCAGTTCGGCCTGCCCATCGGCAAGTTCGAAGGCGTGCAGGCGCCGCTGGCGCGCATGGCCGGGCATTTGTATGCCTGCGACGCGGTGCGCAAGGTCTCGGTGGCGTCGCTGGATGCCGGCGAAAAACCTTCGGTGATCTCGGCCATTGCCAAGTACCACGTCACCGAGCGCGCGCGGATCATCGTCAACGACGGCATGGACATCGTCGCCGGCAAAGGCATCTGCATGGGCCCCAACAACTTCCTGGCCCGTGCCTACCAGCAAAGCCCGATTGCGATCACGGTGGAGGGTGCGAACATCATGACCCGCTGCCTGATCATCTTTGGCCAGGGGCTGATTCGCTGCCATCCGTACGTATTCCGCGAAATGGAAGCCGCTCGTAACCCGGACCGGCGCCAGGCACTGGAAGCCTTCGACCGCGCGATGTTCGGCCATGTGAGCTTTGTCGTCGCCAATGCCGTACGCGCCGGGGTGCATGCGCTGACGGGTGGGCGGCTGCTTTCTGCACCGGCCAAGACCGAGCCTGCGCTGGCGTCCTACTACCGCCAGGCCAATCGGCTGTCGGTGGTGCTGGCGTTGATCTCGGATGTGTCCATGGGTGTGCTCGGGGGTGCACTCAAGCGCAAGGAAAGTATCACCGGGCGTCTGGGCGATATTCTGTCGCAGTTGTACATCCTGTCCTGCGTGCTCAAGCGCTTTGAGGACGACGGCCGGCCCCAGGCAGATCTGCCGCTGGTGCACTGGGCCGCCCAGGATGCGCTGTTACGTGCGCATGAAGCGCTGGCCGAAGTGCTCGATAACTACCCCTCGAATGCCGCTGCGGCAGTGGTGCGTGGCTTGAGTTTTCCGTTCGGTATTCCCCTGCGCAAACCGTCGGATCGCTTGCTGGCCCAAGTCGCCGAGGTGGTGCAGACGCCAGGTGAAACCCGCGACCGCCTGTTGGCCAATTCCTACATCCCGCGCCCGGAAATCGACAAGCTGGCCTACGGCGAATTGGGCTTGCGCCTGTTGCCGCAGGTGGAGCTGATCGACGCTCGCCTCAAGTCGGCCGTCAAGCAAGGCCTGATCGAACCGATGCCGATTTCCGCCACCGCGTTCAGCGGCTGGCGCGTCAAGGCGCGGGCGCTGGACCTGATCAGCGACGAGGAAGACACCTTGCTCGGCCGCTATGTGGAATACGCCGACCACGGCATCCAGGTCGATGATTTTCCGCAGGACTTTGGTTTGCTCGAGGCGTTGCAGCAGCGCAAACAAGCGTTGGAGCCGAGCGCCAAACGTCGCACACCCCAAAGCGAAAACGCCTCGGTCAACTAGGAGAAACACGATCAAGGTGGGAGCGGGCTTGTCTGCGATGGCAGCGCCTCGGTGCCTGTGAACGACCGAGTCGTCTGCAGCGCAGGCAAGCCCGCTCCCACCGGCATCGGGTTTATAAAGCCAGTGTGTGTTGTGAGTGAATGCTTACTATGAGTGACAGCTACCTTTCCTTCGTCAACTCCCCTTGGGGCCGGCGCCTCGCCCGGGCCATCGGCCTGCCGCAGCCGTTGCCGTTGCAGCGCCATCGCAGCGGCCAGCAGGGCCTGGTCAACCCGGTCATCGTCGCCGGGGCAGGGCGGTTATCCACGCAGGTGCAACAGATTTTTGCCGCCACCGACACCGTCGCGGCCACGCCGGCGACGCTCCTGGCGCCGTCCACGGTCAAGGTGCAGGGCGCGGTGTTCGATGCCACGGCGGTGCTCGATTTGCAGCAGCTCGACGAGCTCTATGTCTTCTTCCACGCCAACGCCAAGCGCCTCAGTCAGCATGGCCGCGTGGTGGTGCTCGGCACTGCGCCCGAGCATTGCCGGGACTTGCCCCAGGCCATCGCCCAACGCGCCCTCGAAGGCCTGGTGCGCTCACTGGCCAAGGAACTGCGCCGGGCGATCACCGTGCAATTGATCTATGTCGCGCCGGGCGCCGAAGACGCCCTGGACAGCAGCCTGCGGTTTTTTCTGTCGCGCCGTTCGGCCTATGTGTCCGGGCAGGTCGTGCGCCTGGATAAACCGGTGGATGGCGAGGTTGCCGTCAACTGGGATAAGCCCTTTGTTGGGCGCCGCGCATTGGTCACCGGCGCGTCGCGTGGGATTGGTCTGGCCATCGCCCAAGTGCTGGCCCGCGACGGCGCCCACGTGGTGTGTGTGGACGTGCCCCAAGCCCATGCAGCGCTGCAGCAGGCCGCCGCCAGTGTCAACGGTTCGGCCTTGCCGCTGGACATCACCGCAGCCGACTCGGCCGCGCTGTTGCAGGCACATGTCGAACAGTACGGTGCTTTTGATGTGGTGGTGCACAACGCCGGGATCACCCGTGACAAGACCATTGCCAAAATGACCGAGGCGGCCTGGCGCAGTGTGCTGGCAGTCAACCTGGAAGCGCCGTTGCAGTTGAGCAATGCGTTGCTGCACCACCAGGGGTTGAACCCGGGCGGGCGCATTGTGTGCGTGTCGTCGATCTCCGGCATTGCCGGCAATCTGGGGCAAAGCAATTACGCCACCTCCAAGGCCGGTGTGATTGGCTTGGTGCACGGCCTGGCACCGTTGGCGGCAGCGCAGCAGGTCACGGTCAACGCCGTTGCGCCCGGTTTTATCGAGACACAGATGACCGCCAGGATTCCACTGATGATCCGCGAGGCGGGGCGGCGCATGAACTCGATGTCCCAAGGCGGGCAACCAATTGATGTGGCCGAGACCATTGCCTGGCTGGCGCACCCGGCGTCCGGCGGGGTCAACGGCCAAGTCGTACGCGTGTGCGGCCAAAGCCTGCTGGGAGCCTGAGCCATGGACTACGTGACGCAAATCATCGACCCGCCACTGTCGCGCACCCAACTGTTGCTCGATGGCGTGCGCGCGCTGCGCAAACCCAAGCTTGAGGGTGCGCCGTTGCTGCCCAGGGAATGCCTGGTGCGTTCGGCGGTGGCGCTGTCGGCCAGCGCTATCGCCGCGTATGGCCACGCCTGTGGTTTCCGGCGCGAGCAGGGCGTGCCGCTGTCCTATCCGCACGTGCTGGCGTTCCCTTTGCACCTGATGCTGCTGACACGGCCGAGCTTTCCTTATCCGGCCAGCGGCATGGTGCACCTGGCCAATCGGATTCATCAGCACCAGCGTTTGCACGAAGGCCAGGCGTTGCGCCTGGAAGTAGGTTGCGAGCGCTGGGTGGCGCACCCCAAAGGCCAGGCGCTGATTATCGCCACGCGGGCCTACGGCGCCGACGCGCTGGTGTGGCAGAGCGACAGCCTGTACCTGCGCCGTGACTTGAAAGACCCGGTCGGCGAACCGTGGGAAGACGTGCTGACGTTGCAGGAAGACGGGCTGTTGCGCAGCCAGCGCTGGGCAGTGCCGGCCGACCTGGGCCGACGTTTTGCCAAGGTATCGGGGGACTTCAACCCGATTCACACCTCGGTGATCGGGGCCAGAATTTTTGGCTTTCGCCGCGCCATCGCCCACGGCATGTGGACCCTGGGCCGCGCACTCGCCGCTCAGCAACCGCCGGGCGGCCTGGAACACGCCCAGGCGCATTGCGACTTCAAACTGCCGATCTTCCTGCCCGGCCAGGTCACCCTGTGGAATCGCCCCGTGACCGGCCCGCGCCGTGAGTTCGAAGTGCGCAATGCGGCGGGCGATAAACCGCATATGCGTGGGCTTTTTGTCTGGAATGAGAACCGTCAATGAGTGACTACAGTTTTAACCCGGCCCCGACTCGCCGCGTGGCGATTATCGGCGGCAACCGTATCCCGTTTGCCCGCTCCAACAGCGTGTACGCCCACGACAGCAATCAGGACTTGCTGGTTGCCGCCCTGCAAGGCCTGGTTGACCGCTACAACCTGCACGGCCAGCGCCTGGGCGAGTTTGCCGCGGGGGCGGTGATCAAGCATTCGCGCGATTTCAATCTGGCGCGCGAGTCGCTGCTGTCGACCACATTGTCGCCCGAAACCCCCGCGTACGACGTGCAACAAGCCTGCGGCACGGGCCTTGAAGCGGCGTTGCTGGTGGCGAATAAAATCGCCCTGGGCCAGATCGACGTCGGCATTGCCGGCGGCAGCGACACCACCTCGGACGCGCCCATCGGCATCAACGAATCCCTGCGCCACACCTTGCTCGCGGCCAACCGCGCCAAGGGCATGGGCGATAAGCTCAAGGCGTTGCTGAAGGTGCGCCCGTCGATGTTGTTCAAGCCGTTGCTGCCGCGCAATGGCGAGCCACGCACCGGCCTGTCGATGGGTGAGCACTGTGAAGAAATGGCCAAGCGCTGGCAGATCAAGCGGCTGGCCCAGGATGAGTTGACCCTGACCAGCCACCAGCGCCTGGACGCCGCTTACGCCCGTGGTTTTTTCGACGATCTGATCAGCCCTTATCGCGGCCTTGCGCGCGACAACAACCTGCGGGCTGACACCAGCCTTGCGAAACTCGCCGGTCTATCCCCAGCCTACGACCGTCAGAACGGCACGCTCACGGCGGGCAATTCCACGCCGCTGACCGATGGCGCTTCGGTGGTGCTGTTGGCCAGTGAGGCCTGGGCTGCCGAACACGGCTTGCCGGTGCTGGCCTACCTGCGTACCGGCGAAACAGCGGCGGTGAATTTTGTCGATGGCACCGAAGGCCTGTTGATGGCCCCGGCCTATGCCGTTCCACGCATGCTCAAGCGTGAAGGCCTGAGCTTTGCCGACGTTGACTTCTTCGAGATCCACGAAGCGTTTGCCGCTCAGGTGCTGTGCACGCTCAAGGCCTGGGAAGACGCCGATTACTGCCGTGAGCGCCTGGGCCTGGACGCACCGCTGGGCGCCATCGACCGCAGCAAAATGAACGTCAACGGTGGTTCGCTTGGCTGTGGCCACCCGTTCGCCGCGACCGGTGGCCGGCAGTTGGCGGCACTGGCCAAAACCATCCATGACAATGGTGGCGGGCGCGGCTTGATTTCGATCTGCGCGGCGGGCGGGCTGGGTGTTACGGCCATCGTCGAAAAGTAGTGCGATAAAAACAACAACAAGGAGACTGCCATGAACGCTGTAAGCCTGGAACGTACCGAACGGATCTGGTTGAACGCTTACCTGCCCGGCGTGCCGGCGGACATCGAGGCCGGTATCGAGGAGTACCCGTCGCTGCGCGAGGTGTTCCTTGAGCACCTAGAGAAATTTCGCGAGCGCGTCGCCTACGTCAGCATCGGCACCGAAATGACCTATGCCGACTGGCGGGTGCAAGGCATCGCGTTTGCCGCGTGGCTGCAGGGTCAGGGCGTGAAAAAGGGCGACCGCGTGGCCTTGATGATGCCCAACTGCTTGCAGTACCCGATCTGCCTGTTGGGCACCATCCTGGCCGGCGCGGTGGTGGTCAACGTCAACCCGCTGTACACCTCCCATGAGCTCAAGCATCTGCTCAAGGACAGCGGCGCCGAAACCGTGGTGATTTTCGAAAACT
Source organism: Pseudomonas sp. 14P_5.3_Bac1 (assembly GCF_025466135.1). Classification (NCBI taxonomy): domain Bacteria; kingdom Pseudomonadati; phylum Pseudomonadota; class Gammaproteobacteria; order Pseudomonadales; family Pseudomonadaceae; genus Pseudomonas; species Pseudomonas sp. 14P_5.3_Bac1. The sequence continues at coordinate 69,137 of NZ_JANLOF010000061.1, forward strand.
TCGCCCACACCCTGGAAAAGGTCGTGGCCGGCAGCAGCGTCAAGCGCGTGGTGGTGGCGGCCATTGGCGACTTGCTGGGCACCTTCAAGGGCGCGGCGATGAATTTCATCCTGCGCAGTGTGCAAAAGCAGGTGCCCGGTTTTAACCTGCCCGGCGCGGTGCGCTTCAATCGGGTGCTGAAACAGGGGCGGGCGCTGAATCACTTCCCGGTGGCCATGAACCTCGACGACCTGGCCTTTTTGCAATACACCGGCGGCACCACCGGGGACGCCAAGGGTGTGATGCTCAGCCACCGCAATATCATCGCCAACCTGTTGCAGGCCAAGGCCTGGGTTGGCGACCAACTGGACCAGGACCAGCAGGAAACCAACGTCACCTTGCTCCCGCTGTACCACATCTTTTCGTTGACGGTGAACTGCCTGATGTTCATGTGCCTGGGCGGGCGCAACATCCTGATCGCCAACCCGCGTGATGTGAAACGCGTGCAGATGATCCTGCGCAAGGAGCGCTTCAACGGCATTGCCGGGGTCAACACGCTGTTTAATGGCTTGCTCGAAAACAAAGCGTTCTGCGCGCGCGACTTTTCCGCCCTGCGCCTTGTGATCGCCGGCGGCATGGCCACGCACACGGCGGTGGCCAAGCGTTGGAAAGAAGTCACCGGGCTGCCGATCATCGAGGGCTATGGCCTCACCGAGTGCTCGCCGGTGGTGAGCATCAGCCCGATCAATATCGCCCGCATGCGCGAGATGGAGTTCACCGGCAGCATTGGCGTGCCGCTGCCCTCGACCTGGGTGCGTTTTATCCGCGAGGACGGTGAACTGGCCGACACCGGTGAGCAAGGCGAACTGCAAGTGCGCGGGCCGCAGGTGATGCAGGGTTACTGGAAGCGCCCCAGGGAAACCGCCGAGGTGCTGGATGCCGAGGGCTGGCTGTCGACCGGTGATATCGGCGTGATGGACGAGCGCGGCTATATCCGCCTGGTGGACCGCAAGAAAGACATGATTCTGGTCTCGGGCTTCAATGTGTACCCGAATGAAATCGAAGACGTGGTGGCCATGCATCCGGGCGTGGGTGAGGTGGCGGCGGTCGGCGTGGAAGATGGCGTCACTGGCGAAAGGGTGAAGATCATCGTAGTGCGCAAGGACCCGAACCTCACGCAGGAGCAGATCCTCGCCCATTGCCGCGAATACCTGACGGGTTACAAAGTGCCGCGGTATGTGGAGTTCCGCACCGCCGAGCTGCCCAAGACCACCGTCGGCAAAGTGCTGCGCCGGGCCTTGCGCTGACTTGAATGTGTCGACGATCCAAATGTGGGAGCGGGTTTACACAACAAGCTAGGTTGGATGAACACGGTCAATGTGGGAGCGGGCTTGCCCGCGAATGCAGTGTGTCGGATTGCACATGCGGCATTGACTCACC
>NZ_JANLOF010000009.1:0-69966 GCF_025466135.1 Pseudomonas sp. 14P_5.3_Bac1
CTCCATCAGCCTTGGGGTTCGGTGAGCACTTTGCGGAAGGTTTCCACCAGCGGGCGCAGATTGATCCGATGCCACGCCGCCCACAACGGTGTGGTGTAGGTCAGCCACGGCAGCTCACGCAGCACCACGCCGGGCGGGGCATTGCGGCTCAAGCCTTTTTGCACCATCGCCACGCCCAAGCCCGAGGCCACCAGGCCCAACGCGGTGAACGGTTCGCTGGCTTCCATCGGGATTTGCGGGGTAAAACCGGCCCGGATGCAGGCCGCGACAAAGTCATCAGCCGGGTGGGCGCCGGCTTTGCGTTGCACGCCAATCCATTCCTGATCGGCCAGGTGTTCGGGCAGCAGTTCGTTGTGTTTGGCCAGCGGATGATGCTCAGGCAGGGCCAGCAGCATGGGGTCGTCCAGCACTTGCAGCGCGGTCAGGTCCGGGTCATCGGCGGCCGGTGGTTCGCTGACCAGGGCGATATCCAGGCTGCGCTGGCGCAGGCCTTCGAGCTGTTCGAGCGACGGCAAGTTGTACAGCTTGATGTGCACGGTGGGGCGGTCGTCTCTCAACACGCGCAAGGCGTTGGGCAGCACGCCGGCATGCATCGCGTTTTCGATATAGCCGATGCACAGGCCGCCTTCTTCACCGCGACCCAGGCGTTTGCCCAGGGACTCCAGGCGATTGGCGTGGGTCAGCAGCGCCTTGGTTTCGGCCAGAAACGTCTGGCCGTCGCGCGTCAGGCGGATGCGCTGCTGGCTGCGTTCGAACAGGGTCAGGCCCAAACGCTCTTCGAGCTGGGCGATTTGCCGGCTCAAAGGCGACTGGGAGATGTGCAAACGCTCGGCGGCGCGGCCGACGTGTTCTTCTTCGGCAACCACTTCGAAATAGCGCAGTTGGCGCAGATCAATCATGTAAGACCTCGCAGGACTCAAGTTGGTCGCAGTATGTCTTGGACGGTCCGATCTACGCAATCTAGGATCGGCTCAACGGTCACAGCGACCCTGAACCCGATTGAGGAACCACCATGAGCTTGAAAGACACACTGCCTGGCCAACTGGGCTTTGGCACTGCACCGCTGGGCAACATGTTCCGCGCCATTCCCGAAGACGAAGCCCAGGCCACCGTCGAGGCCGCCTGGAACAGCGGCGTGCGTTACTTCGACACCGCGCCGTTCTACGGCTCGGGGTTGTCGGAAATCCGCCTGGGCCAAGCCTTGTCGCAGTACAACCGCGATGACTTCGTGCTCAGCACCAAAGTTGGCCGCGTGATTCTCGACGAAGTCGAAGAAAGCGCCCGCGACCTCGGCGAAAAAAGCGGTGTGTTCGAACATGGCCGCCCGAACAAGATGCTCAACGACTACAGCGCCGACGCCACGCTGCGCTCTATCGAAGACAGCCTGAAGCGCCTGCAGACCGACCGTCTGGACATCGTGTGGATTCACGACATCGCCCAGGATTTCTACGGCGACCAGTGGCTGGACTACTTCAACCAGGCCCGCACCGGTGCCTTCAAAGTGCTGACCCGTCTGCGTGAAGAAGGCGTGATCAAGGCCTGGGGCCTGGGCGTGAACCGCGTCGAGCCGTGCGAACTGACGCTGGACCTGACCGAAGCGCAGCCCGACGGTTTCCTGCTCGCCGGCCGCTACACCCTGCTGGACCACGAGCGTGCCCTGCAACGCCTGATGGATGCCGCGCTGGCGCAGAACGTCGAAATCGTCGTCGGTGGGCCTTACAGCTCGGGCATCCTGGCGGGCGGTGCGCACTTCGAATACCAGAAGGCCAGCCCGGCGATTATCAGCAAGGTCGAGCAGATCAAGGCGATTGCCCAGGCGTTTGGCGTGAGCGTGAAAGCCGCAGCGCTGCAGTTCTCCCTGGCCCACCCGGCGGTGGCCGCCGTGATTCCGGGTGCCAGTCGTCCGGGGCGGATTGCCGAAGACGTCGCGGCGCTGTCAGAGAAGATTCCGGCAGCCTTCTGGCAGGCCTTGCGCGACGCACAGTTGATGTCGGCCAGCGCACCGCTGCCGCGCTAACTTCAGGAGTTCTCAGATGAAAATCGATGTAAGCGGCAAAGTAGCCATCGTCAGCGGCAGCACTGCCGGGATCGGCCTGGGCATCAGCCAGGCCCTGGCGCAATCCGGCGCCACTGTGGTGGTGATCGGGCGGGAAGCGGGCAAGGTTGACGACGCCCTGGCGAGCATTCGTCAGGCTGTGCCGGGCGCGGATCTGCGCGGGCTGGTGGCGGACCTCGGCACAGCGCAAGGCGCAGAGAAACTCTTTGCGGCCGAACCGCGCGCCGACATCCTGGTCAACAACCTGGGCATCTTCAACGATGTGGATTTCTTCGACGCACCGGACAGCGAATGGACGCGCTTCTACGAGGTCAATGTGATCTCTGGCGTGCGCCTGGCGCGGCATTATGTGCCGGGCATGGTTGAGCAGGGCTGGGGGCGGGTGATCTTCCTGTCCTCGGAGTCCGGGGTGGCAACGCCGGCGGACATGATCAACTACGGCGTGACCAAAAGTGCCAACCTGGCGGTCTCCCATGGTTTGGCGAAGCGTCTGGCCGGCACCGGTGTGACGGTCAATGCGGTGCTGCCGGGGCCGACCTTTACCGACGGCCTGGAGCAGATGCTCAAAGACGCCACCGCCAAGTCCGGGCGCAGTGCGCGGGAAGAGGCGGACGTGTTTGTGCGCAATGCGCGGCCCACGTCGATCATCCAGCGCGCGGCAAATGTGGATGAAGTGGCCAACCTGGTGGCGTACATTGCTTCACCCTTGTCTGCTGCCACCACGGGCGCCGCATTGCGCGTCGACGGTGGTGTTGTCGACAGCATGGCGATCTGAATTCTTGTAATTTTTTTGGAGTATTTATTGTGGCGACAGCTTCTTCGGTGATTGAGGTTCCGGTTTCGGCCGATCAGGTCTGGCAATTGATTGGCGGCTTTAACGCGCTGCCCGATTGGCTGGCGTTTATCGTCAAAAGCGAGGCGAGCGACGGCGGGCGTGTGCGTCACTTGCAAACCGCGGACGGCGGTGTGGTGGTCGAGCGCTTGCAGAGCTTTGATAACGTGGCACGCACTTACAGCTACACCATCGAGCAGTCGCCGTTTCCGGTGAGTGCTTACCTGGCGACGTTGCAGGTTGAGGCGTTGACCGATGCGTCGGCGAAAGTGACGTGGTCCGGCGTGTTCACCCCGGCGGCGGGGACCACGGATGCGGCGGTGGAGGAGTTGTTCGCCGGCGTGTACAGCGGCGGGCTTGAGGCGCTGCGCGCCAACTTCCCGGCCTGACCTTCCAGGCACCGAAAGTCCAATGTGGGAGCTGGCTTGCCTGCGATGGCGGAGTGTCAGGCAATGAACAAATTGCTTGATACATCGCCATCGCCGGCAAGCCAGCTCCCACACTGTTTTGGGGTGTTTTGACTATTCGGGCATCAATTGCTGCCGACACTCCAGCAGCAGGCATGCGCCCCCGCATCGGCTGTTGCCGACTTCCAACTTGAACCCATGCAGGTTGATGATCGCCGCGACAATCGACAAGCCCAACCCGAACCCGCCTTGCTGGTCGCTTTCATCCACGCGATAGAAGCGCTGGAACACCGCGTCGCGCTCCGCAGCCGGGATGCCCGGGCCTGAGTCGTGCACTTCGATCCGCGTGCTGCCGGCATCATTGACGCCACGCAGGATCACTTCACCATTGGGTGGCGAGAACTTGATCGAGTTGCTCAACAGGTTGGCCAAGGCTTCGAACAACAGTGCGCGGTCGCCGGTAATCCACGGCAGCGAGTCGGGCACTTCGAGGCGCAGCTGCAATTCGCCTTCTTCCGCCAGCGGCAGGTAAAAGTCATGCAGTTCGCGCAACAGCGGCAGCGGGTCCATGACCAGGAAACCCGAACGGCGCTGGTGGTCTTCCAGCTCCGAGATGCGCAACAGCCCGCGAAAGCGCGCCATCAGCGTATCGGTTTCGGCAATCGCATCGTCCAGTTTCACCGCGTAGACGGAGTTTTCCTCTGCCTCTTGTTTGATGCGGTAGAGCTGCGCGCGCAAGCGCGTCAGCGGCGTGCGCAGGTCGTGGGCGATGTTGTCGCACACGCCCTTGACCTCGTTCATCAACTTCTCGATGCGGTCGAGCATGGCGTTGACGATGGCGGCGAGCATGTCCAATTCGTCGCGTCGGTCAGACAACGGCAGGCGGTGCGTCAGGTCACCGGCGACGATGGCCTCGGCACTGGCCTGAATCCCGCGAATGCGCCGCAGCGGGCGACGGCGTAACAAATGCCAACCGGCAGCACCGGGGATAATCGTCAGGGAGAGTGCCCACAGCAGCGCATGCCAGATGATCCGGGTTACGCCAAACAGCGAACCGTTGGCGCGCACGAGTACCAGCCAGCGGCCGTCTTCGGTGTGAGTGGCCACCGCATCGCAGCTGTCCTTGGGCAGTTTCGGGTCGTCAGAGTCGACACAGTTGGCCAGGGCGTGGATCTTGCCGTCCAGCGGCAGGTCCGGTGGCACTGCGCGGATCGGCCCGCTCAAGGGGCGAAATTGCTCATCGAACAGGCCGTAGGCGTCCACGCCTTTCATGTCAAAGGTCATGCTGGTGGTCAGGGCTTCCACCAGTTCTTCACCGTCGAAGCGTTGAAACAGGTGCTGACGCTGCATCAGCGAGTGACGCGACAGATCACCCAGGTAACCCGACACCTCGTAATACAGTACCCCCATGAGGATGCAGCTCCAGGCCACGAACAGCGAACTGTAAAGCGCCAGCAAGCGGCTGCTGGAGGAGCGCCAGCCTTTAGAGGGGTTCAGCAATGACATAACCGGAACCTCGTACCGTGCGGATCAGCGGCGTGAGGCCCGGCGGGTCGATTTTTTTGCGCAGGCGACCGATGTGCACGTCGATCAGGTTGGTGCCCGGGTCGAAGTGATAACCCCAGACTTCTTCGAAGATCATCATGCGCGACAGGATCTGCCCGGTGTTGCGCATCAGGAATTCGAGCAGTTTGTATTCGGTGGGCAGCAGGCTCAGCGGCTGTTCGGCGCGGCTGGCTTCGCGGCTGATCAGGTTCAGTTCGAGGTCGGCCACGCGCAGGGCGGTTTCGAACTCCTTGACCGTGCTTTTGCGCCGCAGCAGCACTTCGACGCGGGCGGCCATTTCGTCGGACGCAAACGGCTTGGTCAGGTAGTCATCGCCGCCGGCCCGCAGGCCGCGTACTCGCTCGTCAACATCGGAAAGGGCGCTGATCATCAGGATCGGCGTCGACACGCCAATGGTGCGCAGGGTCGTGACGATGGCCAGGCCATCGAGTTCCGGCAGCATACGGTCGAGGGTGATCAGATCGTAGTCACCACTCACAGCGCGGACCAGGCCTTCACGGCCGTTGTCCACCCAATCTACATCCAGTCCATGGCTACTCAGCTCGGCGACGATCTCGCGGGCTGTAACGGCGTCATCCTCGATGGTCAAAATACGGGTCATAGGATTACCTGGTGAGCGATTCACACTAGAAGTGGGGGCATTTTGCCAAGAAATGCCTGAACGCTTCCTAAATTAAACTTCATCTTGGCAAAACTGACACAACTTTCATGCCGGCCAGCGTCCACACGGGCCGTGGGCGTTGGGGGATTGCATAAAGCACGCTGTTTTCGATCATTTCTTGCAACTTGCATGGTTTAAGTTAGTTCAATTTTTGTATCTTGTTGAAATATAAGGGATTTATTTTTTCGCTCGGCTGGCATGGTGCCTGCACTGTCCCTTTTGAGAGTTGTAACACTATTTTTCCTGCCGGGAGCAAAACAACAATGATCACATCGTCATCCACGCTGCAAGAATCGAGCTCGCACTCTGGGGTTTCCTGGGGGGCGATTTTCGCCGGGGCCGCTGCGGCGGCCGCACTGTCGCTGATCCTCGTGCTGCTGGGCTTCGGCCTGGGCTTTTCGGCGGTGTCGCCGTGGGCCGACAGCGGTATCAGCGCCAAGGGGCTTGGCATTTCCACGATTGTCTGGCTGGCGTTCACCCAGATCGTCGCATCGGGCCTGGGCGGCTACATTGCCGGCCGCTTGCGTGTGAAGTGGGCCAACATGCACGGTGACGAAGTGTACTTTCGCGACACCGCCCACGGTTTCCTCGCTTGGGCAGTCGCTACGCTGGTGACCGCAGTGCTGGTCGTCGGCTCGGTAAGCAGTGTGGTCAGCGGCGGCGTTAAAGCCGGCGCCGGTGTCGCCTCGAGCGCCGCCAGTGGTCTGACTCAGGCAGCCGGCAGTGCAGCCAAAGGCGCCAACAGCGGCGACTTTGACTACTACGTCGACAGCCTGTTTCGCGATGATCGCCCAGCCGCCGTCAGCGATGACGCCGTACATGGCGTTGTAGCGCGCATCTTCACCCGCACCCTGAGCAACGACGGCCAACTGGCCCCTGAAGACCGTACTTACCTGGCTCAGTTGATCAGCCAGCGCACCAACCTCAGCCAGGCTGACGCCGAAGCGCGGATCGACAAGGTGTACGGCGATGCCCGCAAAGCCATCGAAGACGCCAAGGTCAAAGCCAAGCAAGCTGCTGACACTGCCGCCAAAGTGGCTGCCTACACCTCGCTGTGGACCTTCATTGCGCTGTTGATCGGTGCCTTCTTTGCCAGTTTCGCTGCCACCTTCGGCGGTCGTCGTCGTGACGCCGTGGTGTACGTCGAAACTGAAAACTACGTTCGTTAATCAAGGAGAACAACATGCGCTCATTACTGCTTTGGTTCCTCGGTGTGCCTATCCCGCTCATCATTCTGATCGCGATCTTCATGCACTGATCCTGATCGCGCTTCACCCAAGCCGCGCCTGACCCACAGGCGCGGCTTTTTGTTGCAAGGCCCGCCAACCTGCGACCAGCAATGTGCTGGCCACTGACGTCATGATCACCAAGGGTTGCGAGGTGCCGTCCGACAGCATCCCGGTGGCCCAACTGCTCACGGCCGTCAGGAACATCTGGATAAAGAAGAACAATCCCGACGCGGTCCCGGCAATCGCGCCGTAAGGCTGCAACACCGACAGCTGGCAGGCCGGAATCACCATCCCCACCGACACCATGATCACCACCATCGGCAGCACAATCGCCAGCCAGGCCTGGGGCAGGGCGACCGTGGCCCCGGCGAGCATCACGCAGCCCAGCACATTCAAGGCGATGGCGGCACTGATCAACTGATCGGCTTCAACGCGCAGCACCAGTCGACGGAACAGGTTGGCGCCGAGCATGTAGCCACTGATCGTCGCGGCAAACACCAGCGCGTAGGCCGCGGCCGACAAGTGAAAGCCGCGTTGCAGCAGAGCCGACGACTCGCTGATAAAAGGGAAATACGTGCTGTACACGCAGCCGATTGCCAGGGAGTACCGCAGGAAATAACGGTCGCGCAACAGCTGGCCGTAGAGGCGCAACAGGTTGCTCGGCGGCGCGGCGGCGACTTCCGGTGGACGGGTTTCCGGCAGCCGGCGAAGCACCACCAGGCACAGCGTCACGCCGATCACGGCCAATACGATAAACAGGCCGCGCCAATGGATGAACGGCAGCATCAGGCTGCCCAGCACCGGTGCGGCCATCGGCGAAATCGCCATGGCCATGGAGATCAGGCCAAGCAGGCGCGCCTGTTCATGACGGTCAAAGTAATCGCGCACGATCACCCGACCGATGACCGTGGTGCAGCAACCGCCCAAGGCCTGGAACAGGCGGGCGACGATCAGCACACCAATGCTGTCGGCCAGCGCGCAGGCCACGGTGGCGACCGCGTACACCAACAGCCCGCTCAGCAGCACCGGGCGGCGCCCGAAGCGGTCGGTCAGCGGGCCGCTGACCAGCAAGGAAATGGCAGAGCCCAGGGCGTACAGCGTGAGGGTCAGCTGCAACTGGCTGTCGCTGGCGTGGAAGTCGTCGGCCATCGCGGGCAGGGCTGGCAGGTGCATGTCCAGGGTGATACGTGGCAGGCCGATGAGTACGGTCAGCAGCACCAGCCAGAACCCGGAGGAGAGGGCGCGTTGCGTCATGGGAAGCTTCTTCGCAGGGAGTAGAGTTCGAACTCTAGCGGGTATGTGGTTTAATCCTCAGGGCCACTTGTGCCTCTTATGAATGGACCACTATGAGCCGAGGAAAAGCCGCCTCCCACCTGGACCTGCCGCGCCCCGATAGCCTGGACGCCGGCAAGCAGCAGGGCGCCTACGACGCATTGCGCGCCGCCATCCTGAATCGGCAATTGCCCGCCGGCAGCCGCTTGCCGTCTACCCGCAGCCTGGCCGAACGCTGGCTGGTGTCGCGTGGCACGCTTGAAGCGGCGTTTGAGCGCTTGCACAGTGAAGGTTACGTGCAGCGCGTGGCGGGTTCGGGCACGCGCGTCAGCGCGGTGATCCCCGAGCAATTCATTGCGGCGCCGGCGCCCAGCGCAAGTCCACGCCGCGCGGCCATACCGGATCAGCCCGACGCGGGCGTGCAAAGCCACGTCCCTTTTGTCGCGCGGCGCCCGGACGCGAGCCTGTTCGACCTGAAAACCTGGGCGCGGTGCATCTCCCGAGGCTTGCTGTCTGCGGGGCCAGGCGTATTGGAGGCCGCCCACCCGGCCGGCTTGCCCGCGTTGCGTGAACAGATCGCCGACTACGTGCGCAGTTATCGCGGCATGCACTGCGAGGCGGACGAAATCGTTGTCACCACCGGCATTCGCCATGGCCTGGACCTGATCGCGCGCACGCTGCTCAAACCCGGTGACACCGCGTGCGTGGAAGACCCCGGTTACACACCGGCACGCCGCCTGTTCAGCCTGGCCGGTGCGCAGGTGGTGCCGGTCCCGGTGACAGCCGAAGGTCTTGATACCGCGCAACTCCCCGACACGGCGCGCCTGGCCTATGTGACACCGGCGCACCAGGCGCCGCTGGGCATGACCCTGTCGGTTTCACGCCGCCTGGCGCTGCTGGATTGGGCCGCCCGCGCCGACGCCTGGGTGGTCGAAGACGACTACGACAGCGAATACAACTACAACAGCGCGCCACTGGCGGCGCTCAAATCCCTGGATTCCGGCGACCGGGTGGTCTACTGCGGCAGCTTCAACAAGAACCTGTTCCCGGGCCTGCGCGTGGGGTTCATGGTGGTGCCCAAGGCGGTGCGCCCCGCGTTGCTGCGCACCCTGCAACTCACCGGGCATTCGGTGGGCGCGACGGATCAGTCGGGGCTGGTGGAGTTTCTCGCCAGCGGCGCGTTTGTGCGGCACCTGCGGGCTTCGCGCCAGGCTTATCAGGCGCGTCGCGATGCGCTGCTCGCCTGTCTGCCGGATGAATGCCCGGTGAGCGGCCAGCAAGCCGGGTTGCACTTTGTGCTGTGGCTGCCAAGCGGTGTCGAGGAAAGCGAATTCTGCACCCGCGCCGCCGCCGCCGGGCTGACCTTGCAGCCACTGGGCAAGTTCTGCGTCGCGGCGAGCTTGCCGCCGGCGGTGATCATCGGCTACACCGCGCTGACCCTGGCGCAGATTCGCTATCACGGCCGAGTGCTCACGCAATTATTAACGGCGGCTTAACCCGCGCCCCATGAGTCGTCTTCCTGCGTTTAATCCTGGTCATGCTGTGCTCTACCTGAAAAACGCCTGGGCTGAGCGCAAGGACGGTGACCTGCTGGCGGCCATCACCGAAGGCATGAGCCGCATCGCCGCGCCAATGATTGTCGTGGCCAGCGGGCTTGCTGTGGCAAGCAAGCTTGTTGTGGTGAGCCGGTCTGTCGTGGCGAGCGGGCTTGCCCCGCGTTGGGCTGCGAAGCAGCCCCAATAAGGCCGCCGCGCGCTCATTGATAGACCGTGGCGTCAGGTTTCAGGGCCGCTTCGCGCCCCAACGCGGGGCAAGCCCGCTCGCCACAACAAGCCCGCTCGCCACAATAAACCGGCTCACCAGAACAAGCCCGCGCCCACAGCGGATCTTCAGTACCAGAAGATCAGTCGTCGAACCCCACCTGTTCATGAATCTCATCCACCTTCAGTTCCAACCGATACGCCACCGCAATAAACAATGCCTGGCACAGGCACAAGGTGGCGCTCAGCGAGCGAAACGCAAACGACGACCCTTCATTCACCAACAGCACCGCGTTCGCCCGTTTGGCCAGGGGCGACAGGTTGCTGTCGGTGATGATCAAGGTCTTGGCCTGATGATGCTGGGCAATGCGCAGGCAATGCTGAGTCTCTTTGCCATACGGCGTAAAGCTGATGGCGATCACCAGGTCATTGGCACGCACGCTGCGCATCTGCTCGCGGTAACTGCCGCCCAAACCGGAAATCAAGTGAATGCGCTTGTTGGTGTGCTGCAGGTTATAGACCAGGTAATCGGCCACCGCGAAGGAGCGGCGCACGCCGACCACGTAGATATTGTCGGCATTGACCACCAGGTCCACGGCTTTCTCGAAGGCCACATCATCGAGTTCCAGCCCCAGGCGCTCGATGCCGGAGAGGGTGGCGTTCACGCATTCGCGCGCCAGGTCGCCGCCGCTGGCCTTTTGCGACTTGTTGGCGATCATGCTGCGGATGCGTTGCTGGTAGTTCTGCACCGGCGTGGTCTTGTGGGTGTAGGCCTCGCGAAACAGCGCCTGCATCTCACTGAAACCACTGAAACCGAACCGCTGGGAGAACCGCACGATGGCCGAAGGGTGCACTTCGCACTCGCGGGCGATGTCGCTGATGCGGTCGACCATGATCCGGTCGCTTTGCTGGCTCATGTAGCTGGCGATGCGTTTGAGCTGGCGTGGCAGGCTTTCGTATTCGTCGGTGACCAGCTGCAACAGGCGCTCGGCATTGATCGGAGGGCTGGCAATAGTCTCTTCCAGGGTGGTCTCGGGATCGGTGCGGGACATGGGCAATCCTTCTGGCGTGTTCTTCTGATGCGCTGATGGGTGGGCGCAAGTCTACAGGGTAGGCGCAAAAAAATACCCCGGCATCACGGTGGCCGTGGCCTGCTGAAACGATGCAGGAGGGCTGGCAGGCCATTATGCTGGCTTATTGGAAAAAATATTCCACTAAAAATAATTATGGAATAAATATTGATTGCGGCCGTCGGACGTTCTAGTCTGCTTTCACCAAGAGCGTGTGCCGCCACCACGGCGGCACCACGCAGGCTGATAAAAATAACAGGAGCCAGCATGGGCCAGACTCGTTTTGCCAGTGGGCGTCAATTGGATCTGATTTGCCTCGGACGCCTGGGCGTCGACCTCTACGCACAGCAAGTGGGTGCGCGACTTGAGGACGTGTCCAGCTTCGCCAAGTACCTCGGCGGGTCCTCCGCCAATATCGCCTTCGGCACCGCACGGTTGGGGCTTAAATCGGCGATGTTGAGCCGGGTGGGCGACGACCACATGGGCCGCTTCCTGGTGGAGTCCCTGGCCCGCGAAGGCTGCGATGTCAGTGGCATCAAGGTCGACCCGGAACGCCTCACCGCGCTGGTGCTGCTGGGCCTCAAGGACCGCGAAACCTTCCCGCTGGTGTTTTACCGCGAAAACTGCGCCGACATGGCCCTGCGCGCCGAAGACATCAGCGAGGCCTTTATTGCCTCCAGCAAAGCCCTGCTGATCACCGGCACGCATTTCTCCACCGATGGCGTCTACAAGGCCAGCATCCAGGCCCTGGACTACGCAGCCAAACACAACGTCAAGCGCGTGCTCGATATCGACTACCGCCCGGTGCTGTGGGGCCTGGCGGGCAAGGCCGACGGCGAGACCCGGTTTGTCGCCGACCAGAACGTCAGCCAGCATGTGCAGAAAATCCTGCCGCGTTTTGACCTGATCGTCGGCACCGAAGAAGAGTTTCTGATCGCCGGCGGCAGTGAAGATTTGCTCACCGCGCTGCGCACTGTGCGTGACCTGACCCCGGCCACCCTGGTGGTCAAGCTCGGCCCGCAGGGCTGCACGGTGATCCACGGCGCGATCCCCGCGCGGCTGGAAGACGGCGCCATCTACCCCGGCGTGCGCGTCGAGGTGCTCAATGTGCTGGGCGCTGGCGATGCGTTCATGTCGGGCTTCCTCAGCGGCTGGATCAACGATGCCAGCGACGAGCGTTGCAGCCAGTTGGCCAACGCCTGTGGCGGTCTGGTGGTTTCCCGCCACGCCTGCGCGCCGGCCATGCCCACGCCTGCCGAGCTGGATTACCTGTTCAACAGCCCGGTGCCCATCACCCGGCCCGATCAAGACGTCACCCTGCAGCGCCTGCACCGTGTCACTGTGCCGCGCAAAGCCTGGAAGCAGCTGTTCGTGTTTGCCTTCGACCATCGCTGGCAACTGGTGGACCTGGCGCAAAAAGGCGGCCAGGACCCGACGCGTATCAGCGCCATCAAGCAGCTGTTTATCCAAGCCATCGAACGCGTCGAAGCCAAGCTGCGCGAGCAGGGCGTCGAAGCCGACGTGGGCCTGTTGGCCGACCAGCGTTTCGGCCAGGACGCGCTCAACGCCGCCAGCGGTCGCGGCTGGTGGATCGCGCGCCCGGTGGAGGTGCAGAACTCGCGGCCGCTGGCGTTTGAACACGGGCGCTCGGTGGGCAGCAACCTGATTGCCTGGCCCCAGGAGCAAATCATCAAGTGCCTGGTGCAATACCACCCTGATGACGAGCCGATGCTGCGCCTGGAACAGGAAGCGCAACTGAAGGCGGTGTACGAGGCCTCGCTGGTCAGCGGCCATGAGCTGCTGCTGGAAGTCATCCCGCCCAAGGATCACCCGTCCACCTATCCCGACGTGCTCTATCGCAGCCTCAAGCGCCTGTACAACCTGGGCATCTACCCGGCGTGGTGGAAGATCGAGGCGCAGTCGGCGCAGGACTGGAAAAAACTCGACGAACTGATCCAGGAGCGCGACCCGTACTGCCGTGGCGTGGTGCTGCTGGGCCTGAACGCTTCGGCCGAATGCCTCGCCGATGGCTTCCGGCAAGCCAGCCAAAGCAGCACCTGCCGAGGGTTTGCGGTGGGCCGTACGATCTTCCAGGAACCGAGCCGCGCATGGATGGCGGGGGAGATTGATGATCACACGCTGATCGAGCAGGTGCAGGGCACCTTCGAACAGCTCATCAACGCCTGGCGCAGTGCTAGAAGTTAAACACGCTCAAATGTGGGAGCTGGCTTGCCTGCGATGCAGACAACTCGGTCCATCAGATACGCCGGGCTGATGCCATCGCAGGCAAGCCAGCTCCCACACAAAGCAAACCTCACCAGGCTTAAGTCAGATAAAAACAAAAGGTGCAGCCATGCCCGCAATCCGAATTGGCATCAACCCGATCTCCTGGAGCAACGACGACCTGCCGGCCCTGGGCGGTGAAACGCCCTTGAGCACCGCCCTGGGCGAAGGCAAGGAGATCGGCTACGAAGGTTTTGAACTCAACGGCAAATTCCCCAAGGACGCCCAAGGCGTCGGCGACGTGCTGCGCCCTTATGGCCTGGCGCTGGTCTCCGGCTGGTATTCCAGCCGCCTGGCACGGCGTTCGGTGGCGCAAGAAATCGAGGCCATCGCCGGTCACGTGGAGCTGCTCAAACTCAACGGCGCCAAGGTGCTGGTCTACGGCGAAGTCGCCGATTCGATTCAGGGCGCCAGGGTGCGCCTGATCGAACGTCCGCGTTTTCACAGCGAACACGCCTGGCAGGCGTACGCCGACAAACTCACCGAGCTGGCGCGTTTCACTCTGTCCCAGGGCGTGCGCCTGGCCTATCACCACCACATGGGCGCCTACGTCGAATCCCCCGACGACATTGACCAGTTGATGCGCCGCACCGGCCCGGAAGTCGGCCTGCTGTTCGATTCGGGCCACTGCTACATGGGCGGCGGCGAGCCTGTCGAGGTGCTGCGCAAACACATCGAGCGCGTCTGCCACGTGCATTTCAAGGACGTGCGCAAACCGGTGGTGCAACTGGCGCGCAACCAGATGTGGAGCTTTCCCGACTGCATCGTCAACGGCACCTTCACCGTGCCCGGTGACGGCGATATCGACTTTGCCGAGTTGCTCGACGTGCTGTTGGCGGCCAAGTACGAGGGCTGGCTGGTGGTGGAAGCCGAGCAGGACCCGGCCGTGGCGCCCAGCTATATCTACGCGAAAAAGGGCTACGACACGTTGCGCACGCTTCTCAGCGAGAGGACTTAAGTGATGAGCTTGTTGGTCAAGAGCAGCAAACGCGGGCAAACCATGGTTGCCTTGGAAGAAGGGCGCCTGGAGTACGTAGGCTTTGCCGCCTACCGCCTGAGCCTGGGTGAGACGTTGCCGGTCACCGCCGGTGATCAGGAGCTGTGCCTGGTGCTGCTCAGCGGCCGGGTGAATATCCAAGGCGAGGGCTTCAACTGGCAGAACCTGGGGGATCGTCAGTCGGTGTTCGAAGATAAATCGCCCTTCGCCGCCTACCTGCCGCCCGGCACCGATGCGCAGGTGACCGCGTTGAGCGATGTGCAAATCGCCGTGTGCGCCGCACCCGGTGCCCCAGGTTTTGAGCCGCGCCTGATTCGCCCTGAACAGTGCAAGCGCAGCGTGCGCGGTAAGGGCGCCAACACCCGGTATGTGTGCGACATCCTGCCCGACAGCGAGCCGGCCCATTCGCTGCTGGTGGTGGAAGTGCGCACGCCGTCCGGGCACTCGTCCAGCTATCCGCCGCACAAGCACGACACTGACGACCTGCCGCACCAGAGCTTTCTCGAAGAGACCTACTACCACCAGATCAACCCGCCCCAGGGCTTCGTGTTTCAGCGCGTGTACACCGACGATCGCAGCATCGACCAGGCCATGGCCGTGGAAAACAGCGACTTGGTAGTGGTGCCCAAGGGGTATCACCCGGTTAGCGTGCCGTATGGCTACGAGTCGTATTACTTGAACGTGATGGCCGGCCCCAAGCGCGCCTGGCATTTCCATAACGACCCGCAGCACAGCTGGCTGCTGGACCTCTGACCGGTTTGAACGGAGAACAACAACAATGAAGTCGCCGCTACGTTTTGCCCTTAACCGCATGGTCGCGCCCGACCTGTCCCTGCCGGATTTCATCCAGTTGGCGGCGGCCCTCAAGTGCGATGCCATCGAGATTCGCAACGACCTCAAAGGCCACGAAATCGAATTCGGCACACCCGCCAGCCGCGTGCGCGAATTGTGCGCGGTGCAGGGCATCACGGTGCTGTCGATCAACGCGCTGTACCCGTTTGATGTGTGGAATGACGAGCGCCGTGCCCAGGCGATCAAACTCGCCGCCTATGCGCGTGAGTGCGGTGCGCAAGGCCTGGTGATGTGCCCGCTGAACGAGCGCGGCGATACCCGCAACGAAGCCCAACGCGCGGCCGGTTTGCGCACGGCGTTGAGCGAGTTGGCGCCGATCCTGCGCGAGTACAAGATTCTCGGTTTCATCGAGCCGCTGGGTTTTGAAGAATGCGCGCTGCGCCGCAAGCGTGTGGCCGTGGATGCGATCCAGGCGATTGGCGGCCTGGATGTGTTCCGCCTGGTGCACGACACCTTTCACCATCACCTGGCTGGCGAACAGGAATTCTTCCCGCAGCTGACCGGCCTGGTGCATATCTCCGGCGTCGAGGATCGCGACGCACCGCTCAATGCCATTCGCGACGGCCACCGCGTGCTGGTGGGCGAGGGCGATATCCTCGGCAATGCGGCGCAGATCGACACCTTGCTCAGCACCGGCTACGGCGGTTATCTGTCGTTCGAGCCGTTTGCCGAAAGCGTGCATGCGCTGGCGGATATCCAGCAGGCATTGGGGGCGAGCATCGCCCATCTACAAAACCCCCGGACCTGACGCCAATCAACCTGTGGGAGCTGGCTTGCCTGCTCCCACATTAGATCTGTGTTGAACAATGGATCTGCATTCACTCAAGGTGCAAGTGATGACCACAACAAGATTGACCATGGCCCAGGCCCTGGTGAAGTTTCTGGATAACCAGTACATCGAAGTCGATGGCGTGCAGAGCAAGTTTGTCGCCGGGATTTTTACCATTTTTGGCCACGGCAACGTGTTGGGGCTGGGTCAGGCGCTGGAGCAGGACAGCGGCGATCTGGTGGTGCATCAGGGCCGCAATGAGCAAGGCATGGCCCACGCCGCCATCGGGTTTGCCAAGCAGCACCTGCGCCGCAAGATCTACGCGTGCACCTCGTCGGTGGGGCCGGGCGCGGCAAATATGATTACCGCCGCCGCCACCGCCACGGCCAACCGTATTCCGTTGCTGCTGTTGCCCGGCGATGTCTATGCCAGCCGCCAGCCCGACCCGGTGCTGCAGCAGATCGAGCAGTTTCACGATTTGAGCATCAGCACCAACGATGCCTTCCGCTCCGTGAGCAAGTACTGGGACCGCATCAACCGCCCCGAGCAACTGATGACCGCTGCGATCCATGCGATGCGCGTGCTCACTGACCCCGCGGAAACCGGCGCCGTCACGTTGGCCCTGCCGCAGGATGTACAGGCTGAAGCCTGGGACTATCCCGACTACTTCCTGCAAAAACGTGTGCACCGTATCGAACGCCGGCCGCCGACTGAAGCGATGATCGGCGATGCGTTGGCCGCCTTTCGAGGCAAGCGAAAACCGCTGATCATCTGCGGCGGCGGGGTCAAATACGCCGGCGCGAATGCCGCGCTGCAAGCGTTTGCCGAACGCTTTGATATCCCCTTCGCTGAAACCCAGGCAGGCAAGAGCGCGGTGGTGTCAAGCCATCCGCTGAACCTGGGCGGTCTCGGCGAAACCGGGTGCCTGGCGGCAAACCTGCTGGCCCCGGAAGCGGACCTGATCATCGGTATCGGCACGCGCTACACCGACTTCACCACCGCGTCGAAGTCGCTGTTCAAGCACCCTGAGGTCAAGTTTCTCAACCTCAATATCAGTCCGTGCGATGCCCTGAAACTGGACGGCGTGCAACTGCTGGCGGATGCCAGGGTGGGCCTGGAGGCGTTGGCGGATGCCTTGGGTGACTACCGTTCCGACTGGGCGGATCAGCCGCGCGACGCCAAGGCGCAGCTGGATGCCGAGGTGGACCGCATCTACCAGGCTGACTACCAGACGGACAATTTCGTCCCGGAAATCAACGACCACATGGACCCGGCCGTGCTGCGCGAGTTTATCGAGCTGACCGGTTCCTGCCTGACCCAAAGCCGCGTGCTCGGCGTGCTCAACGACACCCTGGCCGACGACGCCATCATCGTTGCCGCCGCCGGCAGCTTGCCGGGCGACTTGCAGCGCAGCTGGCGCAGCAAGGGCGTCAACACCTACCACGTCGAGTATGGCTATTCGTGCATGGGCTACGAGGTCAACGCGGCCCTGGGCGTGAAGCTCGCCGAGCCGGCGCGCGAGGTCTATGCGCTGGTGGGTGACGGCTCCTACATGATGCTGCACTCGGAGCTGGCCACCTCGATCCAGGAGCGGCGCAAGATCAACGTGGTGCTGCTCGACAACATGACTTTCGGCTGCATCAACAACCTGCAGATGGAACACGGCATGGACAGCTTCGGCACCGAGTTTCGCTTTCGCAACCCGGAGACCGGCAAGCTCGACGGCGCTTTTGTGCCGGTGGATTTCGCCATGAGTGCGGCGGCCTATGGCTGCAAGACCTACAAGGTCAGCACGGTGGAACAGTTGCAGGCGGCGTTGGCCGATGCACGTACGCAAACGGTGTCGACGCTGATCGATATCAAGGTTCTGCCCAAGACCATGATCCACAAATACCTGTCGTGGTGGCGGGTCGGGGTGGCGCAGGTCTCGACCAGCGCGCGCACTGACGCGGTGGCCAAACAACTCAATGAACGCCTGGCCAAGGCCC
This sequence comes from Pseudomonas sp. 14P_5.3_Bac1, assembly GCF_025466135.1. NCBI lineage: Bacteria > Pseudomonadati > Pseudomonadota > Gammaproteobacteria > Pseudomonadales > Pseudomonadaceae > Pseudomonas > Pseudomonas sp. 14P_5.3_Bac1. The sequence continues at coordinate 17,743 of NZ_JANLOF010000009.1, forward strand.
GGCAGTACTAATAACAAGAGGAGTGTTTGTATGTCTTTGAAGTTGGGCGTTATCGGTACGGGCGCCATTGGCCGGGACCATATCCGTCGGTGCAGCCAGACTCTACTCAATAGCCAGGTGGTGGCGGTGACCGACATCAACCTTGAGCAAGCCGCCAGGGTCGTCGCTGATTTGCAGCTGACCGCCGAGGTGTACGCGGACGGCCATGCGTTGATCAACTCGCCGCAGGTCGAGGCAATTCTCGTGACTTCCTGGGGCCCGAGCCACGAAGAATTCGTGCTCGCTGCCATCGCCGCCGGCAAGCCGGTGTTCTGCGAAAAGCCCTTGGCCGTCACTGCAGAAGGCTGCCGCAAGATCGTCGATGCCGAAATCGCCTTCGGCAAGCGCCTGGTGCAAGTGGGCTTCATGCGCCCGTACGACGAAGGTTATCGCGCCCTCAAGGCGGTCATTGACAGCGGCCAGATCGGCGAGCCTTTGATGCTGCACTGCGCGCACCGCAACCCGACGGTGGGCGAAAACTACAAGACCGACATGGCGATCACCGACACCTTGATCCATGAACTGGATGTGTTGCGCTGGTTGCTCAACGACGACTACGTGTCGGTGCAGGTGGTGTTCCCGCGCAAATCAAGCAAGGCGTTGGCCCACTTGCGTGACCCGCAGATCGTGCTGCTGGAAACCGCCAAGGGCACGCGCATCGACGTGGAAGTGTTCGTGAACTGCCAGTACGGCTACGACATTCAGTGCGAAGTGGTGGGGGAGACCGGTATTGCCAAACTGCCGGAGCCTTCGCAGGTGCAACTGCGCAGCGAGGCCAAGCTGTCGAATGCGATTCTGATGGACTGGAAGGACCGCTTTATCGGCGCCTACGACGTCGAACTGCAGGCGTTCATCGACGGCGTACGCGCCGGGCACGTGGGCGGGCCGTCGGCGTGGGATGGGTTTGCGGCAGCGGTGGCGGCGGATGCGTGCATTGAAGCGCAACGCAGTGAGCAGATTGTGAAAGTCGGCCTGCCAGAGCGCCCACATTTTTACGGCTGACACCTATTGCACTGGAGGAACCGGATCAGTGTGGGAGCTGGCTTGCCTGCGAAGACGGCGGCACATTCAATATAAATGCCGCCTGATGCACCGCTATCGCAGGCAAGCCAGCTCCCACATTCGAGCGGATTCCAATTTCAGATACGGGAGTTTCACCTATGCGTATCGCCTTAGACCCCTACATGTATCGCCATCTGCCCCTTGGCCAGATGGTCGACAAGGCCGCCGAACTCGGCTACCAGCACATCGAACTCTCACCCCGCGAAGACTTCCTGCCGTTCTACAAAGCCGCTCGCGTTGACCGTGCGCGCATCAAGGAATTTCGCAAGGCCTTGAGCGACGCCGGTGTGCAACTGTCTTCCCTGCTGCCGATGTACCACTGGGCCGCGGCCGACGAAGGCCTGCGCGTCGCCGCCGTACGCAACTGGAAGCGTGCGATCCAGATCGCCGTGGAAATGGACTGCGAGCTGGTCAACACCGAATTCACCGGCCAGTCCGACAACCCGCTGGTGTGCGAAAACCAGTTCATGCGCTCCATGGACGAGCTGATCCCGGAGTTCGAGCGTGAAGGCATCAAGCTGGATATCCAGGCGCATCCGTATGACTTCTGTGAGCGCAACAACGAGTCGGTGGACATCATTCGCGGCCTCGACCACGACTGGATCAACTACCTCTACGCCGCGCCGCACACCTTCTTTTATGACGACGGCAAAGGTGATATCGCCTCGATGCTCAAGTACGCCGGTTCCAAGCTCAGCCACTTGATCATTGCCGACACCTATAACCACCGCGCGTCGTCGAACCTGCGCTACATCGTCAACCCGCCGGGCGTTACCGCCACGGTGCATCAGCACCTGGACATCGGCCAGGGCGAGGTCAACTGGGAGGCGTTTTTCGGCACCTTGCGCGAGATCAAGTTCGACGGCATCGCCACGGTTTCGGTGTTTGCCTGGGAAGACCGGCCGGATGAATCCAACCGGATGATGCTGGAGCGGGTGACCCGCGAGCTGTGCCAATAAGCAACCGATCGTTCCAACGCTCTGCGCAGGAACGATCAAGGATCATTTTCGGGCAGGTGGAATGCAGTCAGTGTGGGAGCTGGCTTGCCTGCGATAGCGGTCTTTCAGTGGCGGGTTCATTGACTGACACGCTGCTTTGGCAGGCAAGCCAGCTCCCACATTTGAACTGGGTTTCCACTTCATGAAGGAGCGCATCTATGCGAATCGGACTGGTTGGCTACGGCCACGGCGGCCGTTTTTTTCACGCACCGTTGATTGCAACGTTGCCCGGCGCAACGTTTGTCGGCGTGGTGACACGCTCACCCGAGCGGCGCCAGCAACTGGCGACTGACCACCCCGGCCTCAAGGCCTACGACACCATCGGCCAGATCGTCGAGGCCGGTGTCGACGTCCTGGTGATTTCCACCACGCTCAAGGGCCGTCCGGCGCTGGTACTGGAAGCCATCGAACACGGGGTTGCGGTGGTCAGCGACAAACCGTTCGCCAGCAATGCCGAACAGGCCCAGGCACTGATCACCGCGGCCGAACGCCAGGGGGTGTTGCTCAGCGTCTACCAGAACCGGCGTTGGGACTCGGACTTCCTCACGTTGCGCAAATTGATCGACGCCGGTGCGCTGGGCCAGATCACTCGTTTTGAGTCCCGTGTCGAGCGCTTCAATCCGCAAGCGGTGGGCAATGCCAGCGGCGGCGGATGGTTGCGCGACCTCGGCAGTCACCTGGTGGACCAGACGATGCAGCTGTTCGGCCCGGTGGACCGGGTGTTCGCGCAACTGCAGTTCAGCCCGGAACACCCCACCCTCGATCACGGCTTTTTTGTTTCGCTGACCCACGCCAACGGCGTGATTTCCCACCTGTGGGGCAGTGCGCTGCAAAACAGTCAGGCCCCGCGTTTTCGCGTCAGCGGCACCCTGGGTTGTTACACCGTGGACGGGCTTGATGGCCAGGAAGAAGCGCTGATGGCCGGCAAGACGCCGAAAACCGAAGGCGAGCACTGGGGCGCTGAAGAGCACCGACGCTGGGGCTGGTTTGAGCAAGGCGCGGAACGCGAGCGTGTGCCCTCGGAGAAAGGCTGCTGGACGCAGTTCTATCGCCAGTTGCACAGTGCCGTGCAAGGGCAGGGAGCGCTGCCGGTGAACGCCTATGACGCACTGGAAACCACCCGTATATTGGACGCCGCGCGCCTTAGCAACGAGCGCCAGCAGGTGGTTTCAACAAAAATAGAATAAAATTCTAAAACAGGTTGATATGGAAATTATTTTCCAATAAAGTCTTTTCCAGGTTGCAAAAAGTACGCTTCGGGCTTGATCCGGGCGACTCAACAAAAACAAGATCAAAAACAACCAGGTACCGTCAGATGAAAATCTTCAACGCTGTACTGCGAGTTTTACGCCCTGCCCAGCAAGCGCCACGCGGTCTGCCCCGCGCCCGGCCGTTTTATTTCTCCTTCCTCAATGTGCTGTGCGTCGAAAACAAAGGCGCCCTGGTGTGCTGCATTCCGGGGGCACCGATCGTGCGGCTGCCGGCCTCCTCGCTCTGAAAAACGCAACGTCCACAAAACCAACAAGAAATTGGAGACAGACCGTTCATGAAGACCCCGATCCGTTTCACCGCGCTGGCCTTGTCCATGCTGCTTGCCAGCGGTTTTGCCTCGGCTGCCGATATCAAAGTAGGCGTGAGCATGTCCGCCTTCGATGACACCTTTCTGACTTACCTGCGCGAGGACATGGACAAGCAAGCCAAGTCCTACCCCAAGGGCGATGGCGTGCAGCTGCAGTTTGAAGACGCCCGCGCCGACGTGGTCAAGCAACTGAGCCAGGTCGAGAACTTCATCAGCCAGAAAGTCGACGCGATTATCGTCAACCCAGTGGATACCGCGTCGACCAAGAACATCATCAGTGCGGCGACCAAGGCGGGCATTCCGCTGGTGTTCGTCAACCGCCGGCCTGATCAGAAAGATTTGCCTAAAGATGTGGTGGCCGTGACCTCCGATGACGTCGAGGCCGGTCGCCTGCAAATGCAGTACATCGCCGACAAACTCGGTGGCAAAGGCAAGATCGTGATCCTGTTGGGCGACCTGGCCAACAACTCCACCACCAACCGCACCAAAGGCGTGAAAGAGGTTCTGGCCAAGTACCCCGGCATCACCATCGAACAGGAACAGACCGGCACCTGGCTGCGTGACCGCGGCATGACGCTGGTCAACGACTGGCTGACCCAGGGGCGTGAGTTCAATGCGGTGCTGGCCAACAACGATGAAATGGCCATCGGCGCCTCCATGGCGCTGAAGTCGGCGGGCACCAAACCGGGCAGCGTGTTGATCGCCGGGGTCGACGGTACGCCGGATGGCTTGAACGCGATTACCAAGGGCGACATGGCCGCGTCGGCGTTCCAGGACGCGAAAGGGCAGGCCGTCGGTTCGGTGGAAGCGGCGCGCAAGATGGCCAAGCACGAGCCGGTCGAGCAGAACGTGATCATTCCGTTCAAGCTGATCACGCCGGACAACGTCAAAGACTTCAAGTAGCCCTTCATAACAACAATAAGCGAGCAGGGCGGCCACGGTCGTCCTGCTGATGGAGTACCCGATATGCTTGCTCAAGCGGTTGCCTCGCAGCCTCCCGGCATCCAGCCCCTGGCGCCGGAAGAACCCTACCTGCTGGAAATCCTCAACATCAGCAAAGGCTTTCCCGGCGTCGTGGCCCTGGCCGATGTGCAACTGCGCGTTCGCCCTGGCTCGGTGCTGGCGCTGATGGGCGAGAACGGTGCAGGCAAGTCGACGCTGATGAAGATTATCGCCGGCATCTACCAGCCCGACGCCGGTGAAATACGTCTGCGCGGCAAGCCGATCGTGTTTGAAACGCCGCTGGCGGCGCAGAAGGCCGGGATCGCGATGATCCACCAGGAACTCAACCTGATGCCGCACATGAGTATCGCCGAAAACATCTGGATCGGCCGCGAGCAGCTCAACAGCCTGCACATGGTCAACCACCGCGAAATGCACCGCTGCACCGCCGAGTTGCTGGCGCGTTTGCGCATCAATCTGGACCCCGAAGAACATGTCGGCAACCTGAGCATCGCCGAACGGCAGATGGTCGAGATTGCCAAGGCGGTGTCCTACGACTCCGACATTCTGATCATGGATGAACCGACGTCGGCCATTACCGAAAAGGAAGTGGCCCACCTGTTTTCGATCATTGCCGACCTCAGGTCCCAGGGCAAAGGCATCGTCTATATCACGCATAAAATGAACGAAGTGTTCGCCATCGCCGATGAAGTCGCGGTGTTTCGCGACGGCCACTACATCGGCCTGCAGCGCGCCGACAGCATGAACAGCGACAGCCTGATCTCGATGATGGTCGGCCGTGAACTGAGCCAGTTGTTCCCGGTGCGTGAGACGCCCATCGGCGAATTGCTGCTGTCGGTGCGCGACTTGCGCCTGGACGGTGTGTTCAAGGGGGTGTCGTTCGACCTGCACGCCGGGGAGATCCTCGGCATCGCCGGGTTGATGGGCTCGGGCCGCACCAATGTGGCAGAGACCCTCTTCGGCATCACGCCAAGCTCTGGCGGCCAGATCAGCCTCGACGGCAAGCCGGTGCGCATCAGCGACCCGCACATGGCCATCGAGAAAGGCTTTGCGCTGTTGACCGAGGACCGCAAGCTCAGCGGCCTGTTCCCGTGCCTGTCGGTGCTGGAAAACATGGAAATGGCGGTGCTGCCGCACTACTCGGGCAACGGTTTTATCCAGCAAAAGGCCCTGCGCGCGTTGTGTGAAGACATGTGCAAGAAGCTGCGAGTGAAAACCCCGTCTCTGGAGCAGTGCATCGACACCTTGTCCGGCGGTAACCAGCAAAAGGCCTTGCTGGCACGCTGGCTGATGACCAACCCGCGCCTGCTGATTCTCGATGAGCCCACCCGTGGCATCGACGTCGGCGCCAAGGCCGAGATTTATCGCTTGATCGCTTTTCTCGCCAGCGAAGGCATGGCGGTGATCATGATTTCGTCCGAGCTGCCTGAAGTGCTGGGCATGAGCGACCGGGTGATGGTGATGCACGAGGGCGACCTGATGGGCACCCTGGACCGTGCGGAGGCGACCCAGGAAAAAGTCATGCAGCTGGCTTCCGGTATGACCGTAGTCCACTGACGAACAGCAGCGCAGGCCTGCGGTTGGCCTGTGCCACAGAACAAGAAGGTGATTGGCTATGAACGCAATAACAGACAACAAGCCTGCCACGGCACCGGTCAAGCACCGCAGGCGCTTGCCCACCGAGCTGAGCATCTTCCTGGTGCTGATCGGCATCGGGTTGGTGTTTGAACTGTTCGGTTGGATCGTGCGCGACCAGAGCTTTCTGATGAATTCCCAACGTCTGGTGCTGATGATCCTGCAAGTGTCGATCATCGGCCTGCTGGCGATTGGCGTGACGCAGGTGATCATCACCACGGGCATCGACTTGTCCTCAGGCTCGGTGCTGGCGCTGTCGGCGATGATTGCCGCCAGCCTGGCGCAAACTTCGGATTTTTCCCGCGCGGTGTTTCCCAGCCTGACGGATTTGCCGGTGTGGATACCGGTGGCGATGGGCCTGGGGGTGGGACTGCTCGCAGGGGCGATCAACGGCAGCATCATTGCCGTCACGGGGATTCCGCCATTTATCGCGACACTCGGCATGATGGTCTCGGCCCGCGGCCTGGCGCGTTACTACACCGAAGGCCAGCCGGTGAGCATGCTGTCGGATTCGTACACGGCGATCGGCCATGGCGCGATGCCGGTGATCATCTTTCTGGTGGTGGCGGTGATCTTCCATATCGCGCTGCGCTACACCAAGTACGGCAAGTACACCTACGCCATCGGCGGCAATATGCAGGCGGCGCGCACGTCGGGGATCAACGTCAAGCGCCATCTGATCATCGTCTACAGCATCGCCGGGTTGCTCGCGGGCCTGGCGGGCGTCGTCGCCTCGGCACGTGCCGCGACCGGCCAGGCCGGCATGGGCATGTCCTATGAGCTGGATGCGATTGCCGCAGCGGTGATCGGCGGCACCAGCCTGGCGGGCGGGGTAGGGCGCATCACTGGCACCGTGATCGGCGCGTTGATCCTGGGCGTGATGGCCAGCGGGTTTACCTTTGTCGGCGTGGATGCGTACATCCAGGACATCATCAAGGGGCTGATCATCGTGATCGCGGTGGTGATCGACCAGTATCGCAATAAGCGCAAGCTCAAGCGCTGAGTCGATGGGGGAGTTGGCTCGCGAAGAACCCGAGAGCGCTGCGCGGTGCCAGACTCCCCATGTCAGCGTTGACGATCCTGGCGAGCAAGCTCGCTCCAGGGTTTACGGGGCCAAAGGCAGGAACCGGCGCTCTGCCAGTTCACGGCCGATTGTGCCATGGTGCACATCCACCACGCTTTGTGGGCCCCGGGCGTTGGCCAGGAGCGAGTAGTAACTGTCCTTACGTTGATTCTTTTTTTTCAGGTGGGCCACGGTGTAGTCGTGCTTCGGTGTGTCGGCTTTGGCGTAATGAAAATGTGCATACCACAGCGGATAGCCGCGTTTGTCGTTGACCGCGTACTCCTGGATGAAATCCTGCCGGACGCCTCGCATCTCAATGCGTGAGCCGAGCCTGGCCAGTTGCACGAGGTCCTGGTCCAGCAAGTACACCAGGTTAGCGTCGTTCGGCGGCAGTTCCAGTGAGTACTGGACGCGCAGTTCCTGGCCCTTGGTGGTCAAGGTCGTGACCGCCGCTCGCATCTCGTCCAGCAGGGTCTGGTCGGCAAGTACTCTTGAATCCTCCGGCTTGGCCTGGATGGATCGATAGAGTTCGTCGGCCAACTCGGTGAATCGGCGAGCCTCCTTCTGCAGGCTCTCCTGGATCTCGACAGGAAACTTGGAAACCTTTGCATAGCCGGCCTCACGCTTGAGGATCGGCGTGAGCTCCTGCAGGTATTTGCGCGCTTCACCTTTGACCACACTCAGTGCCCGCGTGCCTGGCGGCAGCGGCGGGGCGCTGGGGCGTATCTCTATGATTTCGTCCCATTGGTGCTCGCGCTGTGAGTAAGTGCCCAACAGTTGGTCACCCTCTATGGAGCGCACTTCGACCCTATCGATTGGAAACGCTGCGTCGGCAGGCTTCAGGTCGCCGATCAACACGCCTTGCCTGCGGGTTTTGATCACCTTTTTCTGCGGGCCGCCGTCAGCAGGCCGAGGATGCTTGGGAGGGTGCTTGACCGCGTGGGGTTCAGGCTTGATCTCGGCGGCCAACTGCTGCATGGCATCCTGGTACAGCTCTGTCAGCAGTTTTTGTATGTGTTGGAAAGGCGTCATGTGCAAGTTGTCGGCATGAACCATGGCCATGCTTTGCAGCGCGTCCAGCGCCTGGCCGTAGTGCCGGAAGAGACTGTCCAGTACGTTCAGGCGCTCATCCGGCGTCAGGCTAAGGGTGCTGAGTTCAGCATGGGTGCGCACTTGGGGGTGCAGCGGCTCAAGCACGGAATACAACTCGGTGTTGGCGCTATGGTCCCAGATTTTGACGCTCAGGTATTTAAGGGTATTGAGTTGCTGGTATTTGATCGCCAATGCGCCAAGTTCGGCAGGGCGGTTCATGGTCAGGCGGTTATAGCTTTCCAGGCCGGGCTGGCCCAGATTGAATAACTCCAACAGGTAGTGATCCTTGAGTTCCAGGGCCTTTATCTGCCGCTCATTGATTTCACTCATCTCATTGAGAAATTGTAAGTGATGGGCAACGTTGGCGAGCATGACGGGTGTCCGTTCGATCCCCCCACCCATGAACTCCTGGTGCATGGCATAGAGCGCTTTGCGGTCCATGTCGGCGATCACGACTGACTTGCGTGCGTTATTGATGATGTTTTCCAGCAGTGTGGCACTGACCTGGGCCGGGAAGGGGATGTGCAACGCTTCACGCTCTTTGCGACTGTCGAGTATTTTGCGATAGCCCTCACTCTGTTCGTATAGAGCCCTGTCGAAGGCCCTGCGGGTGCTGGCCTTTGCTGCGTCGGAGTACTTGGGGTTGGCGGCCGCCAGGGTCATGAGCATTTCTGCGTCGTCAGCTTTTTTTTGCTGAGCTTGTTGGTCGTTGGAAAATTGCTCGTATTGCGCGTTGAGCTGTATTTTGCGCTCGGCCTGGCGCTTTCGTTCGGCGGCAATGCGTTTGGCTGGCATCCCGCCGCGCAGGCGCAGACGCAAGTCCAGCGACCAGTTGCCCAAGCCGTCGGTTTGCAGGAAAGGCCCCAGCCGGGTGGGGTCGATGGGGTCGACAATCACCACGCCCGCGTCGCGTTCAGGGCTCAGTTTGTACCACTGGGTATCCAGCAAGGCGTACCAGTCTCCGAGGTACGAATACAGTCCTCTGCGTGGCCCGTCCAATTGGGGCTTGGGCAATGGCTCGGGCTTGGGTGCCCTGAACCCGGCCAGCCGTTCGCGTTGGCTGGGCGTGAGTCGGTGGTGGGCGTTGGAAAAGCTGAAATCGAACACCGTAGCGTCCCTCGCTAGCCCTTCATTTTCCAGTACGGTAGGACCTTGGTGCACCGCAGGGGCGGGGGGTGGTGGCCAGTGCTCGTTGCCCAGCCTGGTAAGCGGTGAACGAAGGGCTTGTTGCCTGACATCGTTAGTCAGCGGTGTCGAGGGCGATGTCGTCGGCGGTAGCCATTGGTGCATCAGCATGCCGATGTTCAGCAACAGGTCGACCAGCGCCAATTCCCGGGTCACCGGATCATCGCTGCCAAGGGCTGGAATATCATGGCTGGCACTGCTCATCAGGCTGAGCAGCCAACCCGTGAGCATAAGGGGGCCTCGGGCCAGGGGCAGCAGCAGGGTGTTGAACAGCAGGCCGGCGCCTTCAAGCAGCACGCGCCAGCGGCTCTCGTGGTTGGAAACCGAGGCGCGATCAGCCTGATCGACCAGCGCCCGTGCGTTACTGCCATACAAGAACTGCATCAGTTGGCCGCTGGACAGAAACTGCCTCAGCTCGTCGTTGCTGCCATCAGTCGCCAGGGTGGCGGGTTGCGGTACGTCAGGGACGCTGAACTCATCGCCCATACCAAATCGCGGGTAATGGGGTTCCTGGAATCCACCGTTGGCGTAGACCGGCCTCGCGCCGTCGGACAACCAGGTCAGCACACTGGTCTGCAATTCACCAGGGTGGGCAATGGCCTGCAGCAAGTCCTCGCGGCTGGCGAACTCCCGAAGGGGATCGGCATACAAGGGCCGGTACAGCAGATGTGGGCCGGCGAGGGCGCTCTCGGATTCGATGATGTACATATTGGTGACAACATCCGGTGTCGCTTGGGATTTGCGCACCAGGGCGAGGCGGCGAATGACGATGGCCTGGCCTTCGACCTGGCGTTGCTCAATGCGCTCGCCCATCAGTGCAGCCACGTAGCGAGCCCCGCGCAGGGTCATGCCGTGCTGGTTGTTCAGCGCCCATTCCAGGGCCAGCATTGGCAGCTGTGCGACGGTGTGTTGTGCGAAGCGCTCTGTGCGTTGCCGCGCCTGGTCACTGTCGCCGAGCAATTGGGTGTCGAGCAATTCGGGGTAGGCCTTGCCAATATCGACCTGCTCTATCAGGCCGCCGCGGCCTTTGATGTAGTCGGGCGTCAGCCAGGTTGGCAGGGGCAGCGAGCGGCGATGTCGTACGGTGAGTTGCCCACGGGGCTGACCCTGCAGGTTGTTGATGGCCAGCTCAGTGAGGCTCATGTGCACGGGCTCGACGAAGCCGGAGCCTCCTGGGTATCCAACGGCCACGCTGAATGTCAATTGCAGGTCATCAGGGTGAAACTGTGTGGCCTTCGACTGTTCGGGCGTCACCTTGTCGAAGGTGATCTCATCGTGTTTCAGCTGTTGCAACAGGGCATTGGTTGCGAAGGTGTAGATGTCTGGAATATCGCTGAGAAAGGTGTGGCCGTTGCTGCGTTTTTTGGCGCTGGCCAAGGCCAGGCTATAGCGTCCATAGCGTAGCTGGTCAGCCGCGCTGGCATGTTGCAGCCAGGCCGGGGTTTGTTGGCGCAGTGTCGTCTGGAGCTTCGCGGCAGAGGTCGGCGCCTCAAGAAAAGAGTGGGCGGGGTTGCCGATTTCCAGGCACAGCGCGCGAAGTGTATCGAGTTCCAGGCGGGTGGGCAGGGTGAGGGCGCCCAGGTCTTCCAGTTGCTGATTGAGCATCAGTGCCGCCTGGATGTCGAAAACGTTGCCGTCGGGCTCCCATTGTTGGGTGGTGATGTGCTCGACCACGTAGGGCTGCGCAACCTGTCGGGCCCAGGCCTGGAGGCTGGCGTCCATGGACGAAAAACGTTCGCAGGCACCGGTGGTTTGGCAGAGCAGGACCCGGGTTGCCTGGGTCAACAACAGGTGCGGGCTGAGCAGGGGGAGTGTCTGTTGACCTTCCTTGAGCGTCGCTCGCGGGTAATAGGCGCGCACGGCGTTGGCCCCGAATCGACGGATACGTTCGTCGCGGTCGGGGTAGCTGATCAGTTGTTCAAGCATTTCACGCTCAGTGGCGTCCAACTCCGCCTGGCTGATGGCGGCGACCCTGAGGTTGTCGGCCAGCCAATCGCTGAGCCAGCGCCAGCGTGACAGGCCGTTGTCGGCCTCTTCGCGCCAATAAGTGGCCAGGGCGTTTTGCAGGGCTGTCGGCAGGGTCAAGGGTAATTCCTTGATTATGTTTTCGATGATGTTCATGTCGAGGGCGGAGGTCGCCGGGGCTGCAAGCTTGAGACGGCTAGGCGGAGCGTCGGTCAGGTAGCAGGACTCGCCGTGCCGGTCACTTAAGTCCAACTCGGTGCTGGTGGCGAGAAACGCGAGCACGCGGGCCATGAGCGGATGCAGATTCCAGCCTCCGGTGGGACTGGGTATGGCCAATTGTGTGCGGGACAGATCAATGACCAAGGTTGGATAGCGTTGCCGGATCAGCTCTGTCAGCAGTTGCCGGGTAACAGTGTCCAGCGTCGGGCGTGAAGCAAATTGTGCGCTGACGGCTTGTGCGGGGAGCGCGCGATGGGCGGAGGGGATTGCGGGCATGAGAGGTCCTGTTCGGTAGGGAAACTTCGGAGCCTCTATCTATACCTGGGCGAATTTTCGACGGGAGGTATGTAACTGCCGCCACCGCGTGCTGGAATCTGTTGAATCGCCCTTGCGCATAGGCCTGGTGGCCTTATTCAACCGTTTGTCTTCTATATAGCTCCACAACACTGAATTTCTTGCTATAAACGCACTCCGATGACCATTCGCCAAGCCCGTCCTGGTGCCTTTGGGGGTTAATTGGGAAAAAATGCCTGTCTTTTCAGTTGCTGAGCCCTCAAGTCGGCCTTAGACTGCCGCCCCTCGTAAATTGAGTGCCGGGTGGCGCTTGAAATGGACGGCGCCTTTCCGAGGCCTGCAGAGGTCTGCCGGAACGCTCCCTTATTCGCCTTAATGCACGTATTTTTTATAGAGAAATCAATGACAAAGGAAAAGTTGCTGGCCATGCCGGCGGATGACTACATGAATGCCGAACAGCACGCTTTTTTCGAGCAGCTGCTGCAAGACATGAAAGTGGAACACCACGAGCGCATTGAACAGAACCGTATCGCCATCGAAAGCCTGGACACCCCGGCTGACCCGGCTGACGCGGCGTCCGTTGAAGAAGAACGCACCTGGCTGGTCAATGCCATCGATCGCGACCAGCGCATGCTGCCGCAGCTTGAGCGTGCACTGGAACGCATCAAGGAAGATTCCTTTGGCTGGTGCGACGACAGCGGCGAGCCTATCGGCCTAAAGCGCCTGCTGATCAGCCCGACCACCAAGTACTGCATCGAAGCGCAAGAGCGCCACGAGCAGATCGACAAGCACCAGCGTCAAGCCTGATGTGCTGAAGTTGGGCGCTGCTGATGCGGCGCTCAAGAGAAATACCGGTTACGCCCCTGTCTATTGATCTGCTGCAAGCCTCCCACTAACGGCCCATGGATAATGGCCCGATAGTGGCGTTTAATGCAGAAACAATAACGACAAGCAGTGGGGTAACGACGATGGCTGCAGACGGATCTCTGATGGGCGCAGCAGTGCCCGTGCACGCGCGGGTGCGCGCGCTGCCCGGCTGGCTCACGCCGCTCTTGCAGAGCACCGCCCTGGTGCTGGTTCTGCTGGGCCTGGCGTTTGCTGGCTTGCCGCTGTACCTGTGCCTGCCGCTGGCCTTGCTGGTGATATGGCTGCCCACCCTTAAAAGTCGAACGCACCGCGTGGCGCCTGTCCCCGTCGCCGATACGATGGGCGAGCTGACTCGCGATCTTTCCTACACCACCAGCCATAACGCGCTGTCCGCTGCCGGCGTGGCCTATTCGGTCAAGCAATTGGCGGCCCGGTTGCAATCGCAATTAAGCGCAGCCAGGCAAATCGTCAGCAGCGCCGAAGTCATGATCGGCACTGAGCAGGTCACTTCCCAACTCAGCCGTCAAGCCTTGGGCGCGGCCAGCCAGGCGTATCAGCACAGTACGCAGGGCCGTGAAGTGCTGGCCGAGTCAATCACGCGCATGCGCCAGCTCAGCCAGCGTGCCGACGCCAGTCGCGAGTTGATTGAAGCCTTGAGCCTGCGCAGTGAAGAAATCCAGCGCGTCACGCTGGTGATCCAATCGATCGCCAGCCAGACCAACCTGCTTGCTTTGAACGCGGCCATTGAAGCGGCGCGGGCCGGTGAGCACGGGCGCGGGTTTGCCGTGGTTGCCGATGAAGTGCGCGGCCTGGCCGGGCGTACTGCCACGGCGACCGATGAGGTTGGGGTGATGGTCGCTGATATCCAGCAACGCACGGCGCAGGTGGTGGAGCAGATTCGCCAGCTGTCGGCGGACCTGCACACGGGCGTTGAACAGGTGGAGCACGCCGGCGAACAACTGGAGAGCATCGCCAGCCTGGCGGCGGATGTGGAAGGGCAGGTGAATGAAATTGCGCAGGGCACCGATACCAACCGCGCGCAACTCGACAGCCTGTTCCATGCGGTGGAGCAGATGCGTAGCGATTTGACCGTGAGCGACCAACAAACCCGCCAACTGGCCGACGCCGCCGTGCAAATGGAAGGGCAAGCCGAAACCATCAGCGAGCGCTTGGCCGAAGTCGGCCTGGATGACTATCACCAGCGCATCTATGATTTGGCCCGCGAGGGCGCACACCGCATCGCCGAGCAGTTCGAAGCCGATGTATTGCAAAACCGCATCAGCCTGCAGGACTTGTTCGACCGCAGTTACACGCCGATCCCGAATACCAGCCCGAGCAAGTACCACACGCATTTTGACCGTTACACCGATGAGGTTTTGCCGGCGATCCAGGAAGCGCTGCTGCCGCGCCATGAGGGATTGGTATTCGCCATTGCCTGCACGCCTCAGGGTTATGTGCCGACACACAACAAGGCTTTTTCCCAGGCGCTCACCGGCGACGCGCACGTCGATGCGGTGCAGAACCGCACCAAGCGCAAGTTCGAAGACCGTACCGGCATCCGCTGTGGCAGCCATCAACAGGCAGTGCTGTTGCAGACCTATACGCGCGATACCGGCGAGTTGATGCACGACTTGTCGGTGCCGATCATGGTTAACGGGCGGCATTGGGGCGGCTTGCGTCTGGGCTATAAACCGCAGGCGGCGAAGCCGGCACGCTAGCGATTGTTGCTGTTTATGCAACGGAGCTATTCCGGGGATAGCTTTTTCCAACGGGAAGAAAACCGTAGCATGGCCGACATTGTTAGGTAGCTAACTAATGTGGCGGAGAAGCTCCATGCAAAACAAAGTCGATGTCGCCGTGATGATCGGCAGTGGTGTTCCCGAAACACTGCGCGCGCTGGGTCAGAAAGCCTGCTGGGTCGTGCTGCTCAATGGCGAGCAACGTGGCACAGCGTTCGCCAGTCGCGACGAAGCGCAGGAGTGCAAGGCTGCCTGGGAGGCGTTATTGCGCCTGGAGCAATCCGACAGCCTGCATTGAGGGTAGGTTAGTGAGGTTGATGCAGGCGCTGGTTCAGTTCGTCCACGGGGATAGCCCATTCGGCGTCCTCACGCAGTTCTTCTTTCAGGAACGCCGCTTGTTGCGGCGTCCAGAAAGGCGCATCGATCAGCTTCACGTCTTCAGCCAGCGGGTGCGCATCGATGAATGCGTCGATTGCCTCCGGGCTTGAATCCAGGCCCAATTGTTCAAACAGTGTTTCGAGAGTGGGGATTGGCGCGTCCATAGTGTTCTCCATGCAAGGTGATGGTCGTTGTGCATGTGAGGCGCAGGAGGCGGCAGAGTTCTATCGGATTGTCAGGAATTGAGTGCACCTGAATCCACGGCGGATTTAAGTGCCTTGGCAGCATCTTTTGCCGCCGTTGCAGCGGCGTCGACAGTTTTGAACCAACGATCTTTTTCTACCTGGTGTGTTGTGACCGTGGTCAGCGGTGGTTTGGCCCGCATGATGATCACCGCTTGAAACTCACCGTCAACTTCCCTCGCATCGCCATGGATGAAAAATTCGCCAATATCAAATTCCGTCACGTATAGCCTTCCCTTCAAGGTAACTGCACTGATAAAACCTGACCCGATAGGGGCAAACTTCAATGGACGGGCCAGTATGGCAGTTGTTGAGGGGCGGCGGCGCAGTAAACTCATCCAGATGACGAAACGATGCCTGGGTGAAAGGTCAGCGGGTTGGCTTCAAGCTTTTTAGCCAATTCGCAGGCCCGGATGTGGTTGCTGCGAAAGCCTCTGATCCTGCCGCTGGTCACTTCCAGGATATGAAAGAAATTGCGGCCCGCCGGTACAACTTGGTAAAGAACGGAATTGGAGTACCCGTCGGGGCTGTCCAGGCAGTAGTATTGACGCTCGTCTGGACATGATGAACGAGTGCGGGAAGACGTAGCATTGAGTTGACGTGTTTGCATGGCCGGCTCCTGTCGGTCGATCTTGTTGACTTGCCCGCAGCGTTTTCAGGTGGTTTTGACCCGCGTTGCTGTTTTAGTATTGTCGTCCACAGCGTTGGCCTGGTTCCATGGCCAGGTATTTTGTGATGTGTATGCTGTCGGAAACTGCGTTTTTAATTGGGTTATTCTCTGAAGCTGACCGGCCTGTATTCTCAGGTCCTTGAACCTGTGATTTCCTGTGGCGCCTGATGACTTGCACAAGGTCCATCGCGCATCTGTGTACTAGTCTTACAGCGCAGCAGCGGGTTCTCTTCAGTTTTTTAATGAATGTGTGATCGAGCCGTTACGGCCGTTTTTTTGTGCTGTCCGCTGCGGCGGTCGGTGCTTTTTCGATGTGGGGGCGTTTCCTTGGCAGTCAGTAATCTGGATATGCACGCGTTATTCGTGCTGGGTGATTTGCGCGCAAAGTTGGTCAAGCAGTTTCAATCCCGTTTTGTTTACATCACCGAACAGACGCCGGAAGGCATCTACATTGCCGAAATCGACACCGAAGCGGCGATGGTGGTGGATGACAAGCCGCGCCTGGAGCTCAAGGTCGGCGACCATTTTCGCGCGGCGGTGCTGCCGAGCCGTGAAGGCGGCAAATTCGAATTGAAGTTCCGCGATATCAAGTTGACGGTGTATGGCTTGGGCGATTACGCCTTTGTTTCTTCGCCCGAAGGCCAGGGCATCGTATTCAAGGAAGGCCACAGCGTAATGCTGGTGTTTGCCGCTCACGAACAGCTGCAGGAAAACCTCACCAAAACGCTCAAAGCCGTAACCGGCAAGGCCGCCAAGTGGCGCAAGGGTGAACTGGTGACCTTCAAGGCCAGTGAATAGTCGTTAAACCTCGCGTGTATTTCTGCTCTCCCGGAACCTCTACTACAGTTGAGTTGACTTAACTAATCAGAGGCTTCGCGCATTGGCAGCAAAGCCGTCCGCTATGGCTGCGAAACGCGAGGTGCACAAGGCATGAAAGGATTGAGAACCCTGTTGGCAGCGTCCCTGACGGCTTTGAGCCTGTCGGTGGCTTCATTGCCGGTATCGGCCGCTCAGGCTCCGGTGCATTTTGCCGACCTGAACTGGGAAAGTGGCAGCCTGATCACCGAGGTGCTGCGCTTTATTGTTGAGAAGGGCTACGACCTGCCCACCGATACCTTGCCCGGCACAACCATCACCCTGGAAACCGCGCTGGCGAAAAACGACATCCAGGTGATTGGTGAAGAGTGGGCCGGCCGCAGCCCGGTGTGGATCAAGGCTGAGGCCGAAGGCAAAGTGGTAGGCCTGGGCGATACGGTCAAGGGCGCCACTGAAGGCTGGTGGGTGCCGGAGTATGTGGTCAAGGGCGACCCTGCCAAGGGCCTCAAGCCTCTGGCGCCGGACCTCAAAAGCGTCACAGACCTGGCGCGTTACAAGGATGTGTTCAAAGACCCGGAATCGCCAGGCAAGGGGCGCTTTCTCAACAGCCCCATCGGCTGGACCTCGGAAGTGGTCAACAAACAAAAGCTCAAGGCCTACGGCCTCAACGACAGCTATGTAAACTTCCGCAGTGGCTCGGGCGCGGCCCTGGATGCGGAAATCGCCTCATCAATCCGTCGAGGCAAGCCGGTGTTGTTCTATTACTGGTCGCCGACGCCGTTGATGGGGCGTTACAAGCTGATCCAGCTGGAAGAGCCACCGTTTGACGCCGATGCGTGGAAGACACTGACCGATGCGGATAACCCCAACCCGAGGCCGACCCGGTCGTTGGCGTCCAAGTTGAGCATTGGTGTATCGACGCCGTTCCAGCAGGCGAACCCGCAAATTGCCGAATTTTTTACAAAGGTTCAGTTTCCCATCGAGCCGCTGAACAAGGCCTTGGCGACCATGAGCGAGAATCATACGGCGCCACGCGAAGTAGCCCAGGCGTTTCTCAAGGAGCATCCTGAGGTGTGGAAGGCGTGGTTGACGGAGGATGTGGCGCAGAAAGTTGAGGCGAGTTTGAAGTAAGCCGACAATCTTTCTATTCGATGCAGATTCAAATGTGGGCTTGTGTGGGAGCCGGGCTTGCCCGCGATGCAGGCACCTCGGTTTATCAGGTAGACCGAGGTGATGCTATCGCAGGCAAGCCAGCTCGCACATTTTTGATTGTATTTCAGGCTTAGAACTTGGTTTGAACGGCCACCTCGAAGGTCCTTGGCGACCCTAGGTAGTACGCCGGCGACACATGTGCAAACTCCGCATACACCTCATTCGTCAGGTTGCGCACCCGGCCGGTTAACGAGGTGTGTGAGTCCACCTTGTAGCGCAGGAAAGTCCCGAACAGCGTGTAGGCCGGCACCGTCAGGGTATTGGCATTGTCCGCATACACCTGCGCGACATACCGCGCATCCACGCCCCCCTGCCAATCCTGTGTGAAGTCATAAGTCAGCCATAGATTGCCTACGCGCTTGGGTACGTTGGTGGGCGTGTTGCCCTTGCGTGAGACCACCGCGCCGCTGGCGATTTTTTCGTTGAAATCATCGTATTCGGCATCCACCCAGGCGAAATTGCCCTCGGCCAGCAGCTTTGGCGTGATGCGCAATGAGCTGGCCAACTCAATGCCCTTGGAGGACTGCGCGCCCACCGGGATGCTGTTGTTCGGGTCCAGCGGGTCGGTAACGGCGAAATCCTTGCGTTCGATCTTGTAGGCCGCGACGGTGGCCGAGCCGCGACCGTTCAGGTAATCGAACTTGCTGCCCACTTCCCACTGTTTGCCGGTCGACACGTCGAACACTTGGGTGGTGGTCGACGGCTGCTCGGCCGCCGTGCTGTATTGCACATACACATTGGCCGACGGGATGAACTGGTAAGTCAGGCCCACGCGGCCGGTCACCGGCTCCCAGCTGCGCTTGAAGTGACGAGGGTTGGTGGCTGTCACCGTTCTGTGGTTGGTAACGTCCAGGTCGATCGCGTCGTAGCGCAAGCCGGTCAGCAGCGAGAGTTTGTCGGTGAGGCCCAGACGGTTTTCGGCGAACAGTGCCTGGGTGGTGACCGCATTGGTTTTGTCCTTGACGAAGCCCGGCCGGGTGCCCGGTATATCGTAGAAGTGCCCTGGGTTGTAGTGGTTCGGGTCCACGCTACTGTTACCCGGCACGTTCAGTGGGTTGTTGGTGGTGCTGTTGACCTTGTACTCGAAGCCGCCGGACCAGGTGGTCGACAAGCCGAAGAACGTATCGTCGTGGCGCAGTTCGAACTGGTTGCCGTTCTGTTCGCCCTGATGACGCACCTGGTAGGCCGTTGAACGGTTCACCGCGCTGTTGTCGGCGTTGTATTGGTAGGTCTCCAGGTTGCGGTAGTCGCGCTGGCTGTCCAAGTGATAGAGCGTGTTCTTAAGCGTTGTGCTGTCGTTGATCCGATAATCAATGATCGAACGCGCCCAGATCGTGCGCTGCTCGTAACGACCATCGGCAACGTTGTAGTTGTTGAACCGGTTGTGCCGGTCGATTTTCAACTCACCCGCCTTGGGGTTGAGCACCGGCGTGCCCCAGTACGGGCTGTCCTCATGTTCATCCTGATATTCCAGCGCCAAGGTATGGGACAGGTTGGGCGTCAGGTCGCTGAGCAGGGAAAACGCCACACTCCAGGCATCCCGCTGGTCGCGGTCGATATAGCTGTGGTTGGTGTTGCGGCTCACGTCCAGACGCGCGTAATGCTGCACCTCGGCACCCGGTTCCGTCAGCGCATGGTTGACGCCAAAGGCCATGCCGGCGGTGTCGTAGCTGCCGTAGGTGAGCTGGCCTTCTGCCGCTTGCTCCTCGCGGGTCGCCAGCTTGGTCACATAGTTCAGCGAACCGCCCACGGAGCCGGCACCATTGATCAAGGAGGAGGGGCCGCCAACCAGTTCGACGCGGTCATAGATCCACGCATCCACCTGCCGGGCCAAGCCGGTGGCGACGTTGATGCCGTTGAACATCTGAGTGATCTGGCTGCTGGTGAATCCACGGTAGGACACAAACCCGCCAAACCCCGGCGGCGCACTCGCGTTGACGCCGGGTAGGGTGTTGGCCGCATCGCGGAAGGTCTTGGCGCCATGGCGCTCAATGTCGTTGCGGGTGGCAATGGCCACCGATGCCGGCGTCTCGCGCACGCTTAAGCCCAGCCGCGACGCCATGCCGCTGGATTGGTCGAGCGCCAGGCCGGGCTCCGCGGCTTGCTCACCATCAATGGTGGTAGGCGCCAACTCAAGCGCCCAGCCACAGACAGGCAGGCAGCCGAACAGGCCCGCCAACAGGGGTAAATGTTTCATGGTTGAATCCTGAAAAACTTGGCTTGAAAACAACGCACAGCCGCGCGTATTCCCCGATGGGGACGGTGGCCAGTGCAAATCAGAAAGCGAAGGGATCAGGCGAAAGCGGGCGGCGCGCGCGGGTTGGCCGCAGGCCAGGTGAAGCGGGCAGGGATATCAGCGGCAAGCACCACCGCCGGTGGTGGCGCATGAGGTTGTGGCAACACCGCCACATTCAGGCTGGAACTCAGTGCCGGGCCCATACCGCCGGTCGAACACAGCGGGCAACTAAACGCCTTCGACAGCGTCGGCAGGCTCTCATCCGTGGAGTTGGTCGACTTGGGCGCCTGGGTAAGCGGGTCCACCGTACAGAACTGACCACCGATGCCGTTGAGCTGCATCCCCAGCATCTGCCCATGCCCAATACTGCACGCGAACACATTGAACAGCACGCAGCAGTAAAGCATCCAAACAATGAGCGAGCGGTCGGCACGGGCGATTTTCATGGGGCGGCACTTTACCATCAGCCGCCGACGAAATGCCTACAAAAAATCTCAGGGCGACTATCCTCATTCCCACATTTCAGGGAGCGCTTGCCATGAGCTTTGTCATCGCGCGTTGGATCGTTGGGGTTTTTACCTGCATCAGCATGGTGCACTTGTACTGGGCCGCCGGCGGAAAACTCGGCAGCCTTGCCGCCATCCCCCAACTGCCCGGCGAATTCGCCCACGGGCCACGACCAGCGTTCAAACCCTCGGCGCTGGGCACATTCCTGGTCGCGCTGGGGTTGGTGGCGATTGCATTGCTCGTCTGCCTGCGGGCCGGTTTGTATTTCTCACCGGTGTCCCATGGCGCGCTGCAGTGGGGGATCAGCGCGATTGCCGTGGTGATGTTTGCCAGGGCGATAGGCGATTCGGAGTTGGTGGGGTTTTTCAAGAAGGTCGGTGGGTCGAGGTTTGCGCGGCTGGATACGTATTTTTATTCGCCGTTGTGTTTGGTGTTGGGGGTGGGGTTGTTGGTGGTGGCGTGGGGGTGAGGGGGGGGTTAAATGTTTGTTGGGTAGAGGTGAATTTTAGCTGCTCTTAACTCAACGAACCCGGATTGTAGGGGGATCGCTCCGTCAAGTTCGATGAGGATTATTGAGTCCCTGAGATTTAATGCTGCGCATTCTTCATCTGCACTTTGGGATAGTTCAGCCGTAATATAAGTGACGTTGGCTATCGCACTGATTTTCGGTGTTTTTTCAGAGGAGTGCGTCATATTTTTCCCCCACGAAAAAACCTCATCCAAATCGAACTCCATATCAACGATCTCACCGGCTTTTGGCACAGAGTCGCTCCATAGGGCAGTGCCACTTCCGACGGGTGATTGGAAGCTCACGTGCAATACGCCTAGCTCAGAAAATGTATCGATAATTCGAATTTTCATTTTGCTTCTACTTAGTTCGACTCTAGCCGGTTGTGCTATTGACAATCATAGCGTTTTTGTTCGCGATGGATGTAGGTGTATACATCGCCTTGTTGAATTTCTGTTATTTTCATCGTGGCAATAATTTCGTTTAATAGTTCTGCGTGCTTAGAGAGGCAGATAAGTTGCGCGGCTCCACGCGTTTCCGGGTCATAAAATCTGAAGGAGAGAGACATTTTGTCGAAAAGTATTACTTTGAAATCTCCGTGGTGGAAATATCTCTAAGATAACTTAGCCTGCGCCATACTTTTTCAAAGTTATTTTTGGGTGTTTGCATGAGTGTGACGGACGTGCGGTCAACAGTCATGCGCGCAGGATCTATGTGTGGTGGTGGAGCACCAAAGGCTCAGAATATTTGTGGCTCCGAATCAGCGCTCAATTAGCTTTGTTACTTTTTTTACCTGTGCCAAATACTCAGTTATAAAATTTTCTAAGGGCTTGGTTTTCATCGTATTGTCTATCCAGTCTATCGGCTCTGGTTGACGTAATCTGAGTGTCTAAGCCGAACAAAAAATCACACTCGTTGCCTAGGATAGATACTCTTCCACGGCGCTAGGCTTATAAGCATATAGCTGCCCACTTTGTGTAGAAACATCAGTATGAACTCGATTTCTTTAAGGGTATCAAGTGCTTCCTTTTCATTAAGTGCTATTTTTTATTTTACACTAGCAGTGTTTTCCTGTGATTGTATTGTCCTGGATGAAACTGGCGATGGGTTTAAGATTGAACGGTTAAAAAAAGAAAAATAACCCTGTGCTTTTATTGATTGCTAATTCGTTTAATTGGATTAATTTGGTTAATGTTTTTGAGTTTTCAGGTTTTAAGTGGGTTTTCAATATTTGCAAAGTTGTTTCTAGTTCTTCAGGAGTGGTTATGATTTCGTCCTCATACTCATCGATTATCTTCCCTGTCGCATAATTTATGCTTTCTAATGCGCCAGAATTTAAAAATTGTTGGTGTTCTTTTTCAGTAAGCGAGACAGTCTCAAGTAGAGCGTCCGGGCATTCGTTTATGTCCAGCAATTTCATTGCTTCTGTCGTAAGTGGCACGCAAATTATTTTCATTTTCTGGGTGTCTTATTAAAGTGGGTGACTTCATTGTATTCGCTTTGGTTCCTACCCCATTTGCTTTCCAGTCGGGAAGGTCTTGTTATTAGGAATCACGCCATCTAGGCTTAAATAACGTCTTGTACCCAGTAATGAAAGGTCGTAGATTTTGACGTCGCCTCCGTTGAGGTCTTCTGCGACCTTAATATTCTCGAGATGTTTCCTGACTTTTGTCTTCGTCTGTCGTAGCCACGATTGGATCACTATCAGCAAATTAATCTACGCTTTTACTCAAATAAGGGCTCCTCCAGTTTTAGAGTATTTATCCACTGTCTGTGCTCCCCGGCTGATACAGCTTCTCATCCATCCGTTACCGGGTCGCTGGCTACCAAGTCGGCCATATATCCGAAACAGGTGTTCAGTCAATCTCATATCCTCTCAATGCTGTAGCTACCCGCTATCACTGAAAAGATAACTTCGCCGCTGCTGCTGTCCTTGAAGCAATAATTTTTACCTGATTTGTCTGGAGCGATGCGTGCTACCTCTTGCGAAAGGTTAGAATCCTTTTCCTCGTGTATCTCACATTGAGAGGTGATCGCATTTATACTTTTAAAGGCGGCCGGGTTATGGAAAGTGATCAGCAGTGATTGATCTTGTTGGTCCGTAAAAAAAACTAGTAATTCATTTCTTTTGCAAGTGACTTGTTCAATGATTCCCTTTGAGATAGTAATCTTTTCTGTACTAGGGCTTGTTCGATTCATCGGTTGACTGGGCTCCCAGAATTTTAAATCGGAGAAATATCTTTCCATGTCATCCATCTCGTCATCACCGAGAGAGTCGTCAAAGGGCATAGATACGATCCTGCGGACCTTTGCCAAGCGCTGTGTAACGGCGCAATCGTCGATGAAGTCAGTGGTTGCTTTTCGATACTCTTCTAGAGCACCAGGCTTTTCAGCATAATAACTGCCCATTTTGTGTAAGGATATCAATATAAACTCGATTTCTTTAAGAGCGTCAAGTGCTTCTTTTCCGGGAAGTACTATTTTTTCATTGTTTTCTAACATTACTTTCTCCTTGTGAATTTTGGGTTTTTTAACGTCAAGTTTCCTTTTACGGTTAGCTCAGTAGAGTTATATCTGGGGTTTTTTATCAACTCCAATCGTGATTCCTCTACATCCGTTTCAATGTAATCGCGACCTTTATTTTTTTTGATGTGATATTTGTCCTGCGCTTCTGTCGGGTTTAGTACTTTGTTTTTTGCGGGTTCAAGATAAACTCTATTGCTGTCTTGAGCCAATATTGCTCCCTCTTTTTCAATGCCTTTTGAGCCAGCCCTGCTCGTATAGTGTCGTACCCTTACGGTTTTTTCTTGGTTTGATGTGTTAACTGGTAACGTTGGCTCGCCATCGGAAGCTTTTGCGTTCCGTGTTGGGCTCTCGGCTTTATGTTCGGGTTTACATACATTGGCGCCGGGACAGGTGTTTAAGCCTAGCGGATCTACCCACCCGATAGGATTGGGCACGTACTGGTATGTGTTGATCCCACCCGCCAGCTTTACCGGGTCGGGCGTCAGGTAACGACCAATATCTGGATTGTAGTAGCGATGGCGGTTGTAGTGCAGGCCGCTTTCCGGGTCGAAGTATTGGCCTTGGAAGCGCAGTGGGTTGTCGATTTTTTCGATGTCTAGGCGTCTGATCTGGCCGTAGGCGCGGTAATGCGCGGACCAGACGATTTCGCCGTCGGGGGCGGTGAGTTCCTGCGGGGTGCCTAAGTGGTCGAGTTGGTAGTGGAAGGGTTGGGTGTCTTTCGGTCCAAAACCTTCCAGTAACGCCAACGGACGGAAACTGTCCGGCTCGTAGAGGTAACTGCGATGACGATCCGCGTGATGCTCCGCAACCAGCTTGTCGCCTTGCCAGAAAAACTCCGTCGTTATGTCGTCGACGGTTTTGCTGATGCGCCGACCAAATGGGTCATAGCGATAGCTGGCCGTCCGGCCATTCGGGTTTGTGATCGATATCAACCGGTGCTGGCAGTCGTAACGGTACTCGGTAACGAGCTGGAGACCCTTACCGCGCCTTTGGCGAATCAGGTTCCCAAAAGCGTCATAGTCGTAATGATGATCGCCCTGCATCACCAATCGATTTCCCGCCACGATGTCCGGGCCAGGTCGATCCTGCATCAGCAGGTTGCCCGCCGGGTCGTGGCCAAAGCGCTCTTGCACGTCTTGCGAGTGATCCGCTCGAGTCAGGCGGGCGAGGGGGTCGTAGTGGTAGTGGTGTTCGCCTTTGCGGGTGTCGAGCAGGCGGGTGAGGTTGCCGGTTTTGTCGTAGTCGTAGTGGCGGCGGTAGAGCTTGTGCTCCTGTTGAGTGACTGCGTGGGCGTGTAGACGGTTTTGGTCGTCGTAGTCGAAATGGCTGAGCAATTGGCCTTGTTGGCGCTGGCGTTCTTTTCCGTTGTTGAACAGGTGTGAGGTGAGGGGGTTGCCGTTCAGTTCGACGGTGGCGACGTGGCCGCTTTTGTCGTGGTTGAAGGTGACGCGGTTGTTGTCCGGCAGGCGCAGGTTTTTCAGCTGGCCGCAGGCGTCGTAGCCGTAGCGTAAAGTGCCCCAGCCTTGGTGGTCGGCGATGAGGCGGTTTTGGCTGTCGTATTCGTAGGCTAACGCCCAGTGGCCGTCGTCGACGCTGAGGAGGTTGCCTTGGCGGTCGTAGGCGTAATCGATCACTCCACCGTCTGGGAGGGTTTTTCGTACGAGGCGGCCGGAAAAGTCTCGCTCGTAACGGGTGACCAACTGACTACCGTCGTCGCCGTGTTCGGTCTTTTCCAGCAGATTGCCATTGAGGTCATACACGTAAGCCGTGCGCTGGCCGTCGAAGCCGATCTCCTGCTGGATCAGCCCGTTGGGGTGGTAATCAAGCTGGTAGGTCTCGCCGACTTCGTTTTCGATCTCGGTGAGCAGTAACCGAGCGTTGTCGTAGCGATAGTTGACCTGGGTGCCGTCAGAATTAATGCGGCGGCTGATCAGGTGCAAACCGTCGGCATATTCGTAGTGGGTGACATGCCCCAATTCGTCACGTTCGGAGGTGATTTTTCCGTAGGGGTTGTAGCTGTATTCTTGCGCTGCACCGCCTGGAAGTACGACACGAACCAACCGGCCCACACCGTCCCATTGATACTGCGTCAGCGCGCCATGTTCATCCTCGCGCGCAACCTGCCGCCCTAGATCGTCATAGCGATAACGCTTAACCCCACCATTGGGCAGCTGTTCCTCAACGAGCTGCCCACGCTCATTCCAAACCAGCCGATGACACCCGTTATCCGGATACCAAACCCCAATCAGCTGCCCGTATTTGTCGTAGGTGTAGTCCGTAATGTGGCCGTCAGGATCTGTCTGACGCGTAACATCGCCTTGGTCATTCCGCTCATACTTCCAAACCGCCCCGCCCCGCCGTACAACCCGTACGAACCCGTTGTCATGCTCGTAGGAAGTCGGCTCGTCGTCCCCGGGAAACAACGCCACCAAACGTCCGGCGTTGTCATACTGATACGCCGTCACCGCCCCCAGCGGATCCTGCTCAACCGTCAGCCGACCCTTGTCGTCGTAGGATTTGAAATGCTCCGCACCGTCCGGATCAATCCGCTGCACCAGCCGCGCGCGCTGGTCGTGGACATACACTTCCTGACTGCCATCAGCGTTGTGAACCGTGACCCTGCCGTTGTCATCCCAGACATAGCGCGTGTCCATCTGCGAAAAGCTGGCCCAATGCCGGATGCACCGGGCCGCCTTGCCAGCCCGTTCCCACGCCCAAAAGAAACTCGCCCCACCGGCCAGTTGCCGCTCAAGAATGACGTGCTGATCGTCGTACCGATAAACCTCACTTTCACCTATAGCATTGGTCGCGGAAACCAGTCGCCCAGCGTCGTCATAGGCGTAGGAAACGACGTTCTGCTCCGTCACCCACACATATGGCTCATGCCCTTTGGCGCGATGAACCTGATAGTCCACGGCCACAATGCGACCGAGCTCGTAGCGCAAAAACAGCGACCGACCCGCGCCGTTATCCAGCCGCTCAATTCGGCCCAAACGATCACGAGAAATCCGCAGCCGGTTGTCATACGCATCGCTGATCGCCGTCAGCACACCGTCGCGGAAATGGTAGAAACGTGACGCCTGAGCCAGCACCAACTCATCGGGCAGAGCACCCAAATAGATCGCCGCTTCCGCCAAGCTATTGGTAATCGCCGGACGAGCCACAGTAGGCAAGGGTAGGGCAGTCGACCGATTCTCATGATCCGTCCAAACCACCGAATCACCCGTCACCACCAGCCTTTGCGCCAGCGCATGACTCCAGCCAAACCCCAACCCGCAATCCACTTCCACCGCACTGGTGCGATACAACCGCGTCCACTCAAACGGCAAAATCCCGTCCAGCGCGCCATCGGTAAGGGTCAGCAATTCTTCGCCGGTGACCATGGACACCGGGCAGCCATTGGTGGTGGTTTTGTCGGCAGGCGCCGCCGCGTCTCCACGAGGGTTCTTCGCAGAGGCCGGCACATCATCCACATGCTCTTTCTGCTTCAGCACCGCGTTCTGCCGCGCGCGCCAGCGCATCTGCATCGTGCCTTGCTTCAGCCCACCGACAACCCCGCGAACCGCCACTGCTTTGTAGCGATCCACCGCCTGCATGAACTTGCTCAGAATCCCGAGCAGGCCACGCACAAAGCCCACAGCCGCATTCAGTATCCGCGCGCCATACTTGACCAACCGCAAGCTCAGATACGCCACACCCGCCGCTGGCAGCGCGATCATCAAAACTGCGCCAATCACCAGGTCGATCAGCAGCGACACCACAAACCCCGCCGCCGCCTCGGCCATCTCGCCCGGTGGCAACGCGTCCAGCCACAGCATCGCCGTGCGCACCATCAGGTACAGCGCCGCCTCATCACTGGCCAGCAACATGGCCTTTTCCATGACCTGCGGCGCATCGCTGGCCAACTGCGCCAACTTGGCGGCCTCGGCACCCAGCTGCTCGCCGAACTTCATGGGGTCTGCAAGAATCGCCTGCACCAGCTTGATGCTGTCCCACACGTCCCGGATCGCCGCCCAACTGCCCGCCAGAACGCCGCTGCCAATCGCGCTGGCTGTCGATTGTTGCCAAGACGGTTTGAAGCCGTTCCATTGCTCGCGCAGCCATTGCTCCAGATCCGCCGTCAGCCCGGCGTAGGAGGCAAACAACGCGTCTACCTGCTGCGTGGAGACACCGCCTTGTACCCGCACCTGATAGCGCCCGCCGGCCACGCAGGTGTGGGAGCCTTTGCCATGCTCATCCAGCATGACCCGCGTGGAACTGCCGTCCTCCAGGCGGATAACCTCAACCGGGATTTTGCCGATCGGCACGTCGTACACCGATTCGAACTTGCTCTCGATCTTCAGCTCGCCACCCGCCGAGCAGCGCGCAACGGTGGAAAAATCCGCATCGGAAATGCTGAAGGAACGTTGCGAATCCCCCACCCGCAATACCCTGTCCATCCCCAGCAACGACGGCATGTCCGCTGCATGGCTGACCGAATCCAGCGCCCGCGCATACCAGGCGCCCATCTGCTGGCGATACTCATCCAGGCTCTGATGGAAGCCATTGAGCTCATGTTCGATAAAGGCAATGTGGGCGGCGTGGGTCATCCGTGACGTCTCGGCAAAAGGGCAAGGCGTCGGAGCATGCCGCAGGAAAAAGCGCCTGGATGAACGGCTGAGAAAATCAGAAAGGGACGACTTTAAGCGGGTAAAAACCGCCAGGAACTAGCCTGAAGGCCTACACAAAAAAGCGATCAAGCTCATTGCGTAAAACCTCAGCAAATAAAAACCACTCTCATCCTTGCCCGATTTCCGGACATGGCCGTCATGGTTAATAGAACCTCTATTACGCAGGATTTCCCATGTCGCGCCTTGCTCGTCCCTTGCATCCACTGGCCCTGTCAGTGGCGTTTGCCTTTGCCGCCGTGCCGTTGCTGACCGTCCAGTCCTCGTTCGCCGAAGAAAGCAGCAGCGCGTCGCGCCGTTTCTCGATTCCCGCCGGCGACCTGAGCCAAGCGCTCAATAGCCTGGCCGAGCAGGCGGGCCTGGTACTGGCATTCGATGCAAGCTTGACGCGCGGCAAGCACAGCAACGGCTTGAGTGGGCAATACGACACCGACGTGGCACTCACCCAACTGCTCGCCGGCAGCGGCTTGCAGGCGCTGAAGATCTCCGCCGAACGCTACCGCCTGGAAGCCATCCCGGAGAACGGCGGCGCCATGGAGCTACAGGCCACCACCATCAGCGGTGCCTACCAGAGTGAAAGCCCCACCGGGCCGGTGATCGGTTATGTGGCCACTCGCAGCTTGTCGGGCACCAAGACCGACACCGCGCTGATCGAAACCCCGCAGTCGATCTCCGTGGTCACCAAAGACCAGATGCGCGCGCAGAACGCCGAAAGCCTTAACCAGATCTTGCGCTACAGCGCCGCCGTGGTTCCGGAAACCCGTGGCGCCACGGCCTCGCGCCTCGACCAGTTGACCATCCGCGGTTTCGCCCCGGCCACCTACCTCGATGGCTTGCGCATGCCGTCGAGCCGTGACGCCTTGCCGCAAAAAGATGCCTTTGACCTGGAACGCGTTGAAGTGCTGCGCGGCCCGGCCTCGGTGCTGTACGGGCAGGGCACGCCGAGCGGGGTGATCAACATGGTCACCAAGCGCCCGCTGGATACGCCGTTTCATGAAGTCGGCGTCGAGTACGGCACCTTCAACAAGAAGCGCACCACCTTTGACCTCAGCGGCCCGATGGACGAGCAGGGCGTGTATTCCTACCGGGTGGCGGGGTTGTTCGATGATGCTGATGGCCAAGTCGAACACACCGAAACCCGTCGCCAGTCGCTGTCCAGCGCCTTCACCTGGCGCCCGGACGATGCGACTTCGCTGACCCTGCTCGGGCATTTCCAGAAGGACCCCAAAGGTGCGTCCTACGGTTCTATTCCCGCTTGGGGCTCGGTGTTGCGCAGCCCCACCGGGCGCAAGATCGACGTGGATTTCTACGACGGCGAAAAGAACTTCGAGAAGAGCGACCGCGAGTACTACTCCGTCGGCTACGCCTTCGAGCATCACTTCAACGATGTCTGGACCGTGCGCCAGAACGCGCGTTACCTGCGCGCCGAAGGCATCTACCGCAGTATTTACAACAGCAACCTGCAGGCCGATTACCGCACCTCCAACCGCTCGACCATCGCCACCGACGTCGACATGGACGCCTACACCCTCGACAACCAGGTGCAGGCCAAATTCGACACCGGGCCGCTGCAGCACAGGCTGTTGATGGGCCTCGACTACCAGAACACCAGCACCGACACCAAGGCCGGTTACGGCAAGGGGCCGGACCTGGACATCTTCGACCCGGTCTACGGCGCGCCCGTGGTCACGCCGGCATTCGCCACCGATGCCACCTCACGCAGCGAGCAGACCGGGGCGTACCTGCAGGAGCAAATGAAGTGGGACAAATGGGTGTTGTTGCTCGGCGGTCGTTATGACTGGGCCAGCACCGACAGCACCACCAAAACCCTCCAGACCGGCGCCAAGAGCAAGTCGTCGCTGGACAGCAAGGCGTTTACAGGCCGCGTCGGCGTGGTCTATCTGTTCGATAATGGCCTGGCGCCGTACGCCAGCTATGCGGAGTCGTTCAACCCGCAATCGGGCACCGGTTACGGCGGTTCGGTGTTCAAGCCGACCGAAGGCAAGCAGTATGAAATCGGCATCAAGTACCAGCCGCCGGGCAGCAACAGCTTTATTACCGCGGCGATTTTCGACCTGCGCCAGAGCAACGTGCCGACCCTGGACCCGGACCCGAGCCATCTGTGTGGCAACGGCCGCTGCAGCATCCAGGATGGCGAACAACAGTCGCGTGGTTTCGAGCTGGAAGGTAAGGCCAGCCTTAACGATAACCTGGACATCACCGCCGCCTACGCCTACCTGGATAACCGCGCCAGCAAGTCCAACAGCACCGTGCAGTACGCGCCACTCACGGATAAAGGTATAGGCCCGGCGATTCCGGTTGAGGGCACCACCACCTACGGTGTACCGCGCCACACCGCCTCGGCGTGGGCCGACTACACCTTCCACGACGGTCAACTCAAGGGCTTTGGCGTTGGCGCGGGCGCGCGCTATGTCGGTTCGTCCTGGGGCGATACCGCCAATACCCTGAAAGTGCCGGGCTATACCTTGGTCGATGCGGCGGTGCACTACGACATCCCGAACATCGCCAACCCCAAGGACAACCTGCGCCTGGCGCTGAACGCAACTAACCTGGCGAACAAGGAATACGTGGCGTCCTGCTATTCCTATTCGTGGTGCTGGTATGGCTCGCAGCGCACGGTGCAGGCGAGTGCGACCTATCAATGGTGAAAGGCAGATAAGGCAATTTAATGGCCCCTTTGTAACAAAATTCTCGCCAGAATCACTTTTATTTTCAGGTGGTTAGGTGAGGAAGCACATGCGCACTGTTGGAATCATGCTGATCGCCTGCTCATTGGCGGGCGGCGCGGCTGCCGTGCAGGCACGGGAGCTGCGCGAGGGTGACAAGTACATGTGCAGCTGGGGCGCCGGCACGGCGGCCAGGGCTCAGGAACTCAAGCTGTCGGGTGTCTCGCTGTACGCCGCGCGACAAAAGATCCAGACGATCAAGTTCAACAAATCGTGGATGCGCATGATGGCCATGGGCATCACCGAGCAGACTTACGACAGCCGTTCCCGGCTCAAGCCCGAGGCGATTCGCCAGAGCTTTTACCAGGATTGCCTGCGCTATAAGGTCGCGCGCAAATAACCGGTTAACCTGCACCGGCCAGTGCAAAATCTGCGTCAGCCTGTCCAACTTTGCCCTGGCACGCCTCGTCATACTGGCGCCAGGCAAACCAAGAGGCGCAGGCCATGACTGATTATGTAATTACCCCTGAACCCACCCCATCCCTGGCCATTCACGGCAGCGCGGCGCGTTTCCCGCTGCGCCGCGTGTTCTGTGTGGGCCGCAACTACAGCGAACATGCCCGCGAGATGGGGCATGATCCGGATCGCGAGCCGCCGTTCTTCTTCATGAAACCGGCTGACGCGGTGGTGCCGGCCGAGGGCGTGATTGCCTATCCGCCGCTGACCGCTGATCTTCACCATGAAGTGGAGCTGGTGGTGGCCATCGCAAAGGGCGGAGTAAACATCAGCCCTGAAGACGCGCTTTCCCACGTCTGGGGTTACGGCGTCGGCATCGACCTGACCCGCCGCGACCTGCAGGCCCAGGCGAAAAAGCTCGCGCGTCCGTGGGAATGGGCCAAAGCCTTTGATGAGTCGGCGCCCAGCACCGCGTTGCAACCCGTGAGTGCGGTGGGGCACCCGTCTACCGGCAAAATCTGGCTGAAGGTCAATGGCGAACAGCGCCAGGTCGGCGACCTGGCCGACTTGATTTGGTCGGTCAGTGAAGTGATCAGCTATGCCTCTCAATCCGTCGCACTCAAGGCCGGCGACCTGATCTTTACCGGCACCCCTGCCGGCGTGGGCGCGCTGCAGCCGGGCGATGTGGTTACTGCCGGCATCGACGGCGTTGGCGAGCTGAGCTTCACCCTCGGCCAGGGTTGAGGCTACAGTGGTGCCCAGGCCACCCGAGATTTCGTTATGCCAGGCACCCGCGTCACCACCTATGGCATGGAACAGCGCAGTGACCGCCCCGACTTTTATATCCGCGACAAGCGCGGGCGGGCGGCGCTGACCAGCCCGCATCGGCATGAATATTTTCAGATCCAGATCAACCTGGGCGGTGACACCGTGCAGCATATCGGCGGCGCAGTGCGGCCGTTTCCGCACAAGGCGCTGGCGTTTATCCTGCCCCATCGCCTGCATGTAATTCCCCACCCCGAAGACGGCGAGTTCATGCTGATTAACTTCAGCCAGGCGTTTTTCCTGCCGCAGCTGACCTGCGACCCGCTGGACCTGGAAGACATTCCCATCGGCCAAGCGCCGGAGTTGTCGCCGTTTCGCTTTCAGGAGCAGCTGGATTTCATCCTCGACGATGCGGCCTTCGACGAAGTCAAAACCTGGCTCGCGCACATGCGCACCCTGGACGCCCAACGCACCTTCGGCGCCCGTGAGCGGTTAAAAGGCTATCTCTTCCAACTGATCGGCCTGGTCTGTGAGCAGTACGCCGAACCGCTGCAGGCATTTGCCGCCACTAACGCGACCCGGCGCGGGCGCAAGGACGCTCTGGCGCGGGTGCAGGGCTACATTCGCGAGCATCTGCACGAGCCAACCCTCAACCTGACGGAGGCTGCCGCCGCTGCCTTCCTCTCGCCCAACTACCTCACCCATTTGTTGCGCAAGGAAACCGGCAAACCCTTTTCGCAACTGGTGCTGGATCGCCGCATGCAATTGGCGCGCACTTTGTTGCTCAACAGCGCGCAAATGATCGGCGTGATCGCCCAGCGCTGCGGGTTTACCGATGAGGCGTACTTTTCACGCTGCTTCCGCAAGGCGCATGGCATCGCGCCGGGGCAGTATCGTCGTCAGCAGCAGGCGAATGCCGTGTAGTTAAAGCGGGTGTATGCCTGTAGGGCTCGACACCGCCCCTATACACCTGCCGGCTGGGCTTTTTACAAATCCACGACAATGCTTATGTTTCTATGTGCATACAATTGCGCCCTTCAACAGGAGGCCCGTATGCAAATGCTGATACGCGTGGCGACGCCGGACGATATCGACACGCTCTTCGCTATCCGCACCTCGGTGGTGCAAAACCATTTGAGCCGCGAACAGATGACCGCGCTGGGGATTACCCCGCAGGTGCTGGCGGACAGCATTCGTGCAGCGCCCTGTGTGTGGATCGCCGAGATGGAGGGCCGGCCCGCCGCCTTTTCCATGGTCGACCGGGCCGCAGGTGAGGTGTTTGCGATGTTCGTACAGCCCGGCTATGAAGGCCAAGGCTTGGGTCGCCGCTTGATGGCGGTGGCTGAAGCGGCACTGTTTGAACAGCATGAGCGGTTGTTTTTGATCACCGATGGCCGCGATGAAATCCGTGCCAACGGGTTTTACCAGCGGTTGGGCTGGTCGATGGTTGATCGGCTAGAGGGCGACGACGTCCGATACGAGAAGAGCAGGGTGCCTTAGTGTCATGAACCCGACAGAACCCCCAGCGTCCTACGGCTTTCGCTACTTTGCGATCGGGGTGCTGTGCGTCGCGGTGTTACTGGGTGGCTATTTCATGCGGCTCAATGCCCAGGTCGACCGGGAGCGGGTCGAGGCGGCCGAGCGTTTGGCGCTTTGCAGGCAAGTGGAGCGTGTCGCCAGTGCGGCGTCGTCCAACAGTCTGGAACTTCGCGATACATGCCAGCAGTTAAACGGGCAATCGTCCAACAGTGTCGCCCCCCTGTGATCCATACCCTTTTTTAATATAAGGATATATAAGCGTAACTTGCACCAAAAAGTGGCATTTATAACCTCGTCCTCCTTAAAAAATGTGTGGTTATTGAATGACTTACGGCGTTTTCAATCCGACGAATGGATTAAAATTCTCTTGTTACAGGTTTTTACAATCGCTACTATAGCCGGGCGTTCACCTCCCACGGTTTATGCAATTTTAAATCCCAAGTTTCCATCAGCTACTTGGGATTTTTTTTGCCCGCAATTTGACGTCGGCGTCAAACTTCACCGTCGGCAAACTCTGCCCGCATACGCCCGTTATGTTTGGCCTTGTACAGCAACTTATCGACTGACTCGACAAACCCGAGCAGGTTGCTGTTGGGCGTCACCAGGTGCGTACCAACGCCCAGGCTCAGGGTCAGCAGCTTGGAAACCGCTGAAAAGCCATGTTCGATCTGTTGTTGGCAGATCAGGTGCAGGCAGCGCCGCGCCACTTGCCTGGCCGACGCCGCGTCAGTCTCCGGCAGCAGCCACACAAACTCCTCGCCGCCGATCCGTGCAATGAAATCCCGTGGCCGATTAGCCGCCAGCGACAAGGTGCGCGCTACCTGGCGCAAGGCTTCGTCGCCTTTGATGTGGCCGTAGTGGTCGTTGTACTGCTTGAAAAAATCGATATCGAGGATGATCAACGACAGCGGCAACTGGCTGCGCTGTGCACTGGCCCATTCGCGTTCCAGCACGGTGTCGAACATGCGGCGGTTGGCAATGCCGGTGAGGCCGTCCTGGAAGGAATATTCCTCCAGTTGTTTTTGCAGGCGAATCAAGTGTTCTTCGGTCTTCTTGCGCTCGCTGATATCGAACATGAAGCCGATCAACGCTTCAACCTCATCGCCGTTGCGCACCACATGCACCACATCGCGAATCCACACGTAGTCACCGCTTGCCGTCAGCGCGCGGTAATCGGCCTCGTGGTCAACGCCGGCGCGCGATTGCGATACGCAGAAGTTCACCACGTATTCACGGTCGTCCGGGTGCATGCGCTCGACCCAGTCGTCCACGCTGACCCAGCTTTGCGGGGTCCAGCCCAGCAGTGCTTCGATCTGCGGGCCGATGTAACTGAACGTCATGGTCTGCCAATCGATGCGCCAGGGAATGGCCTTGGTCGATTCCAGCAGCGTTTTGTACACATCACTGTCGGGCAATTTTGGGGGATCGATGCTCATGGCGGGCAGCTCTGGATGATGGCAAAGAGCCAAGAGCGTCTTGTGAACGCCGTACAGAGTCAAGCGCTTGCCAACGCAGCGGACGAGAGGTCGCATGCTGGGTTTTTGGCGCCAGGGCGCCAGCGTCCACAGGGCAAAATGCGGCGCAGGTATCACTTTTGAATTAATTGTTCAGTGCTCGGCAAAAGCATATCTATGCTGGATGCAATGCACCTACAGGGTAGAACCCAAGGACGGGGGCTTGTCATGATGTCGATCACCGAACTCAACCGCATCATGGCCTCGGGCTTCCTGCCGCTTGTGTGTGAATGCAGCCTCAACAGCGACGGCTCGCTGCGCATCAGCGTATTTGAACCGGCGTCCGGGCGTGTCGACCTGTTGCTGACCCGGGTGTCGCCCCAGGTCTGGACAGCGTCCGTTCCATCGCAAACCTGATTGGCGAACTGCGCACCGAGCTCAAAGCCGGGCGTCGTGGCTTTGCGGCAGTCGGTTAGCTATTGACGGTGCTGCTTGGCGTGGACACAGCGCCGTAGTAGCGCCAGCAGCAATGCCGGTGTTCCGGCAGGATCACACAGCCGCTGAGGCTGGCGATCAGCAGGGCGGCGACAAGCATGGTCAGGCGACGAGACATGGTTATTTCCTCATGGTGTGCATTGCGTTACACCTTGAACGCCGCCACCTGCACAAATCCGTCGTCATGCTTTCAAACATTTCATCAAGCGCCACCAACCCCTGAGTAATACTCGCCTTAACCACCGTCGAGAAAAATATCGTATTTCTCGCGACGGATTTTTCCTACCCCGCCGTTCAACCCATCAGCAGCAAACATTTTCGTTCGCCGTATGAAGGAGTTGCCATGAATCCACTGGCCAAATTGCGCTATGCCTTGCTGGTCCCGCTGGCGTTTGCCGCGCTTGTCAGCACCCCCACCTTTGCCCAAACCGAAGTGATCATCCGCCAGGCGCCACCGGCGGAGCGCGTTGAGGTGATTCCCGCCGAACGCCCAGGCTTTGTCTGGGACCGTGGCCACTGGCAATGGACGCACGGCGCATATGCCTGGGTGCCGGGCCACTGGCAGCACGTGGTGCGCAACGCCCGTTGGGAACCCGGGCACTGGGAATCCCGTGGCCCGAACTGGTACTGGCGCGAAGGCCATTGGATCCGCTGAACCCTGAACCTTAGCCAGTGCATTGAGAACCACCCGATTGAAAGACACTGATCCGGACGTTGAGCTACTGGCGCGTATCAGCAACAACGAGCCCGCCGCCGTCAACGAAATGGTGACGCGCAAGCTTCCGCGTTTGCTCGCGCTCGCCAGTCGGATCCTCGGGGATGCCGACGAGGCCAAGGACGTGGCCCAGGAAAGTTTCCTGCGCATCTGGCGTCAGGCGGCCAACTGGCGGCCTGGCGAAGCGCGTTTCGACACTTGGCTGCACCGCGTGGCACTCAACCTGTGCCACGACCGTTTGCGTCGGCGCAAGGAGCGCCCGTTGAACGAAGACGAGGTGCTCGAGCTGGCTGACAGCGCGCCGTCCCCGGATGAGCAGTTGGAAACGGCCGATCGCAGCGCAAGGATGGCCGCCGCCTTGGCGACCTTGCCCGAGCGTCAGCGCGAAGCCATTGTGTTGCAGTACTACCAGGAGCTGTCGAATATCGACGCCGCGGCCCTGATGAACATCAGCGTCGAGGCACTGGAGAGCCTGCTGTCGCGGGCCCGACGCCAGTTGCGCAGTCAACTTGCCGACACACCCGGGCTTGCCCGCCCAGGAAGGGGAAAATCATGACACCTGAACGATTTGCGCACCTGGCTGACGCCTACGGGGCCAGCCTGCACCGCTGGCCTCTGGTTGAACAGGCGCCCGCCCAGGCGCTGCTCGACAGCGGCAATGTCCACGCCCGCGAGGCATTGCGTGAGGCCAGCTGGCTGGATGGGCAGTTGGACAGCCATCAGTTGGCATTCGCCGACCCGGCGCTGGCACGCCAGATCCGTGAGTCTGCGCCGCGACGGGCGTCGTTCTGGTCGCGTTACGCCAACTGGCTGTCGCCCGCCGGCCTGGTGGGCGTGGGCATTGCCGGCATCGCCGCCGGGGTGCTGGTGGCGTCGCTGAGCGTGCCGCTGCCGATGCTGTCATCCGAAGTGCTGCCCAGCGTCTTCGATCAGGGCGATGCCGACGTCGTCTTCACCGTCAACGCCGAGGAAACTGAGCAATGACCCCAAAATCCCTTAAACCGTGGTTGCTTGTCTCGGTGCTGCTCAACGTGTTTTTGATCGGCGGCGTGGGTGGCGGCCTCTACCACTGGATGGCCACACCCCAGCCCGCTGAGGCGGTGGTCAACCAGCACGGTTTGCGCCAGGCGATGATCAAATTGCCGGCAGAGCGGCGCAAGGAATTGCGCCAGTTACTGCGCCAGAACCGTGCCGACAGCCAACCGCTGATCATGGCCGGTCGCGAAGCGCGGCTGGGCGTGATCAAACAGCTGGAAGCACCGACCCTCGATCGCGAAGTACTGGTGACGGAGCTGGCCAAGGCGCGTGAGGCCGACGCAGCGCTGCGGGCCTTGGTGGACACCACCCTGGCGCAGTTCGCGAGCAATCTGCCCCAGGATGAACGGCAGAAACTGGTCGAAGCGTTATACCAGCGCGGGCAAGCCAAAAGCCGCGAGAAACTTCCCCAAGTAGCGGGGAATAAACCGCGCTCTTGAGCTGTTATGCACTCACGACCACCCTCGAGAGTTGCATATGCCGGCTGCTGAAAAGAAACAAGCCTTTGGGTTTTCCTGCTGTGCGCGAGTGGTTACCACAAAAGCGCTTCTTCGCCGTGCGGCGGCGTGTTGCGATCTACCTGATTGTAGGTAAACCCAATGTGGGAGCGGGCTTGCCCGCGAAGGCGGTGGATCAGGTACGAATCCATTGACTGACACACCGCCTTCGCGAGCAAGCCCGCTCCCACATTTTTGACCGCGCAAGGCTCCCAGGCTAACAGGCCCATCTTTCCAATCTGCGCGGTTTGGCGGTTCTCGCGCGGTTCTGGTGGCGCATGCAGCCGCTGCCGCGTTCGTCAAATCCTTTGTCGAACGGCAGAAAGCGAATGGCGTGGTGAAGTGAGGTGTGCCGGACAGCGGGCAGAGCGCGGAATTACAAGCGGCGTAGGAAGGATTTGACGATGTGGCGGGTGGCGTCGGTGGTGTCCAGTTCGTCCAGGGCGCCATAGGCGTGCCAGCGACAATCGACAATCTCGTTGCAGGGCCGCGCGTCGGCAATATTCACCACCGAGGCTTCGAACACGTGGTGCACGGTGTCGCGGGCCTTCAATTCCTGCAGATACAGCAAGCCGTCCACGTTCAGCCCGGTTTCTTCCTCCAACTCGCGTTCGGCCGCGCCGACCGGGCGCTCATCACGCTCGACCTTGCCGCCGGGCAATGCCCATTTCGATCTGGCCTTGCGCACGAAGAGGATATGCCCCTCGTGTTCGCAAATGACCGTGGCCCTTATTTTCATCGTGTGTGCCCCGCAGCGGGATGAATGTCACAAAAGTGTAATGCAATTGTCATGCTAAGTGCTTATGGCGCGCACGGGTGG
Organism: Pseudomonas sp. 14P_5.3_Bac1; assembly: GCF_025466135.1. Taxonomy (NCBI): domain Bacteria; kingdom Pseudomonadati; phylum Pseudomonadota; class Gammaproteobacteria; order Pseudomonadales; family Pseudomonadaceae; genus Pseudomonas; species Pseudomonas sp. 14P_5.3_Bac1. The sequence continues at coordinate 56,668 of NZ_JANLOF010000009.1, forward strand.
GGATGTGGATACTGACCGATTGATGAAAACCGACGAGGAGAACAGATGACTACCGTACGTTGGGGCATGATCGGTTGTGGCAGTGTCACTGAATTGAAGAGTGGACCCGCTTTCTACAAAGCGCCAGGTTCTGCGCTGGTGGCCGTGATGGGGCGTCGCGAGGAGGCGGTGCGCGATTATGCGGCACGCCACGGCATTGCGCGCTTCTATACCGACGCCCAGGCCCTGATCGACGACCCTGAAGTGGACGCGGTGTACATCGCTACACCGCCCGACAGCCACCTCGAATACAGCCTGATGGTGGCGGCGGCCGGCAAACATTGCTGTGTCGAGAAACCCATGGCCCTCAACGCCGAGCAAAGCGCGTTGATGCAGCGCACCTTCGAACGCGCCGGGTTGCACTTGTTTGTTTCGTACTACCGCCGCTCGCTCCCGCGCTTTCAGCAGGTGCGTGACTGGCTGCGGGACGGGCGCATCGGTGAATTGCGCCAAGTGATCTGGACCTTGAGCAAACCACCGTCCGCCGCGGACGCCAGCGCCACCAATTGGCGTACCGACCCGGCTGTTGCCGGTGGCGGCTACTTTGCTGACCTCGCCAGCCACGGGTTTGACCTGTTTCAGTTTCTGGCCGGCGATATCGTCGAAGTCACCGGGTTTACCGCCCGACAAGCCGGGGAATATGCCGCCGAAGATGCCGTGACGGCCTGCTGGACCTTCGGTTCCGGCGCGCTGGGCATGGGCTGCTGGAACTTTGTCGCGGACCGCCGCGAAGACCGTGTCGAGCTGATCGGCAGCCGGGGCCGCATCACCTTTGCCGTGTTCGAAGACCAGCCATTGCGCCTTGAAGGTGAAGTCGACGAAGTGCTCGAAGTGCCTTGCCATGCGCATATCCAGTGGCACCATGTGCTGGCGATGAACGCGCACATTCGTGGCGAGGCCGAGCATCCTTCGCTCGCGATCGAGGCGCTGAAGACCGATCGGGTTCTGGACAAGGTACTGCAGCGCAATCCCAACCGCCCCGAGTAACTGTCCTGCGGTGCGTGGCGCTTATTTTTTCAAGGAACAGATGGATGAACTACAAGACAGCCTGGATAGCGCTGTGGCTGGTGCTGGCCAGCCTGATGGTGCAAGCGGCGCCACGCGAGCAGCGGCCCGCGGGAGATTTTGATTTTTACCTGCTGTCACTGTCGTGGTCGCCGACGTTTTGCCTCACGCACCCGGACAACCAACAATGCTCCGGCAAGGGCTATGGGTTTGTCTTGCATGGGCTATGGCCGCAATACGCGAAAGGCGGGTGGCCCGCGTCGTGTGACCCGCAATCGCGATTGTCGGCGCAGGAACTGGCCAAGGGCGCTTTGATATTCCCCACGCGCACGCTGCTTAAACACGAATGGTCCAAGCACGGCACGTGCAGCGGACTGGATGCGTCGCGCTATCTGGACGCGACGGATGCGGCGCTGGCGACAGTGCAGATTCCGCAGCAATTGCAGCCGTTCAATGTGCCCAATTACCTGGAAGCGCGCGACATCGAACAGCTGTTTCGCCATAGCAACCCGGCCATGGGCGACCATGGCATGGCCGTGATCTGCAAGGGCAAGGTGTTGTCCGAAGTGCGCGTGTGCCTGACCAAGGAACTGCGCTTTGCCGGTTGCCCCGCAAGCGTGAAGACTCAGTGCCGCAGCGGGGATATCCGGGTCCCGGTGCAGCGCTGATCAGGCTCCTGGGTGCATCGAAATGGCTGCCGGCGTGGGGCTCGACGCCCCGGCGCGGTCCGCCAGGTAACGGGCCGGTGGCTGGCCCACCGCCTTGCGGAACATGGTGATAAAACCGCTGGCGTTTTCATAGCCAAGGTCCAGCGCCACGCGCTGCACGCTTTCACCCTTGGCCAGGCGCTGCAGGGACAGGATCACATGCAACTGCCTGCGCCAGCGCCCGAAACTCAGGCCCAGCTCCTCCAACAGCAAGCGCGTCATGCTGCGTTCGCTCATGCCGATGCGCACGGCCCATTGGCCGAGGGTCGCCTTGTCGCCGGGATCGGCCAGCAAACTTTCCGCCAGGCGTCGCAGCCTCAGGTCCTGGGGCATGGGCAAATGCAGGGCTTCGACCGGTGCTTGGGCCAGTTCATCGAGCAGCGTGTTGATCAAACGCCCCTGGGCGCCGTCTTCGTCATACAGCTGCGGGAAACTCACCGCCTTGCCGATCAACTCATGCAACAGGCCCGACACGGCCAGGGTGCAGCATTGCGCGGGCAGGGCGCCGCTGACGTCGGGGTCGATCAACAGGCAATACACCTCGGCCTCACCTGAACCCCTCGCGGCGTGCGGCAGGCCACCGGGAATCCACAGCGCGCATTGGGGCGGCACGATCCAGATACCGGCCTCGATCTGACAGTGAATCACCCCGCGCAGGGTGTACATCAGTTGGCCCTTGCGATGCGAATGCGGCGTGTGCTCCCAGCGTTCGCTGGTGCTGCTGGCACGCACGGCCACCACCGCACGCGGGAACAGGTCGGCATCCTTGGACATCGAGGGATGATGCAGATCGAGGCGATGGTGCTTCATGGTGAGTTCGCAGCTTGGCTGAATTGCGAAACAGTCTGGCTATTCTGTGCAATGCCGTCCAGTGGCGTGGTCACTATAGTGAGATCTACTCTCATTCAGGAGCTGTGCCATGCGACTCGACAGTACAACGTTCCCCGTGGTGAAAATCGTCTTCGACGCGCCCAACGAAGGCGGCCCGGAAGATGCCTTTGTGGTCTTTGAAGGGCTGTTGGCCAGAGAGCAGGCGTTCTTGCTGCTGCACGAAAAATCCGTAGACGAAAACAACCACGAGCACTCCCACGAGCAGCGCAAGCAAGCCTCGATCTGGATGAAGAAAAACAAACAGGCGCTGCGCACTTTCGTCAAAGGCATGATCCAGGTAGAACCCAGTGCCGCCCAACGCCTGGCCCTCAAGCCATTTGCCGTAATGTTCGGCAAAGCCTGGGGCTACCCGCTGCTGGTAGTAGAGTCCAGGGACCAGGCATGGGCGCTGGCGCGGGATCTGCTCGATGAGCAGATATCCGACGTGGCGCACTTTTGACGTGTGCACGGTAAAAACTGTGGGAGCGGGCTTGCTCGCGAATGCGGTGGGTCAGCTACACATGCAGTGACTGACACTCCGCCTTCGCGAGCAAGCCCGCTCCCACATTATTTCGGTGGCGCCCTTTGGTTCAGGCACAGGACTCGGCCAACGGTGCTGAACGAGCCAGTCTCCAATGTGGCGCACTTTCGACGTGTACCCGGAAAACACTGTGGGAGCGGGCTTGCCTGCGATAGCGGTGGCTCAGCAACATTAATGTCAGCTGACACGCCCTCATCGCAGGCAAGCCCGCTCCCACATTGTTTCGGCGGCGCCCATCAATCCACACAAATTGCCCGGCCCAGCTTGCCTTTCTCCACCGTCGCCGAGCAGCCGAAGTGACTGTTGTCCACCTGGCACGTACCCGCTACCGGGCCGTTGCCCGATTGCGTGGTCACACTGGTCTGGCACTCACCCTGGCATTGGCTCGAATCCGTGCAAGCCTTGCCCGCATCCTTGTACGGCGTGATGCACTTCCAGCTCTGCAACTTGCCGACCTGCCTCATCGTGCCACCGCCCGCCAGGCACGTGGATGCGGCAGAGTCCTGCGCCGGTGCAGCGGTGGGCGAGTGAGTCGAGCAGGCCGATACCAGCAACAGGGCGGCCAAGCCAATCATCAATTTCATGCAAAAGTCCTCGTGGAGTAAGCGCAGCGGTGCAGTGTACGGGCTATTGGACTACTTTGATTGGCGAGCGATCCCCACCCGGAAGTGACCCATGCACACCTGATGGAAACGCTATGTCACCCTGTTGGAAAACGACCTGAGCACGCAGATTTTCGACAACGTGAAAAACCTGCTGGCCAACCGGATTGATCCGCATCCGCCGCGGTCGCGTTAGACTCGCCACTCGCAGACCCGGGATGCACAACATGCAGACGCTTTATTGTTACGTCGATGGTGCTGACAACGAAACCATTGAGCCCGTGTTGGTCGACGCCTTTCGCACATTGACCCTCGACTGGGCGCCATTTTCCGCTGTGCTGGTAAATCAAGTACACGAGCGTGCCCCAGGCATGGCGTCTGATGACCTGAGCGATTGGTTTATCGGGCTCAATCTTCCTTTGCACCATGCAGGCCGGGCTCAAATCACCCAATTGGTGCTATTCATAAAGGCCTTGGCCGGCGTAACAAGGCGTGATTTCGTGGTGGGTATTTCATCGGCTTTGGGGCTGTCTGAGGATTTGATCTTTCTCGACGCAAATGCCGACGAGAGCGACGCTGTGCGCCTCTGTGCGAAGTTGCAGGCTGCACCCCATGGGGCTTGATATTCATCTTGAAGCTGACAAGCGAATGTCCATGGCGCACTTGGCCGATGCGGTAAACGCTATAGGCGGCGTTGAGCTGGACCAGAATGAACAGTCGCTAGAGGCCCGCTTTGAGTCGGGCCTTTGCCTGAGTGGCTTCTATGAAGTGGAGGATCCGGCTATTCGCGCACAGGGTCTGCACGATCTGGCGTTTACAGTGGCCACCCGAGGTTATCTGCGCATCAAAGGGCCAGTTCCCGAGGATGCCGATCCATTGGCTGAGGTAAGGGCGTTGATGGAGCAACTGGCCGCGAGGTGTGATGCCTGTTTCTTGCTGTCGTTCCAGTACGAGTCGCTGATGTATTTGCGCGACGATGCCGGGCTTCACGTTCTCTAGTGCGCCACCTGAGCGGCGCGTTTCAGGTATCCTGCGCCCCCCGCTTATCACTGATTCAAAGAAACAATGACCGGACAAGACATGCAGGCGTTGCTCGAGTCGATCCTCGACGAAGTTCGTCCACTGATCGGCCAGGGCAAAGTCGCCGACTACATCCCCGCACTGGCCGATGTGCCCGCCAATCAACTCGGTATCGCCGTGTACGGCAACGATGGCTCGGCCTACTGCGCCGGTGACGCCGACACGCTGTTTTCGGTGCAGAGCATTTCCAAGGTGTTCAGCCTGGTGCAGGCCATCGACCACGGCGGCGAAACCATCTGGGAACGCCTGGGCCACGAACCGTCGGGGCAACCGTTCAACTCCATGGTGCAGCTGGAATTCGAACGCGGCCGCCCGCGCAACCCGTTCATCAACGCCGGCGCACTGGTGATCTGCGACATCAACCAATCGCGCTTCGCCGTGCCGATCCTGTCGATGCGCGACTTCGTGCGGCGCCTGTCGGGCAACCCGCAGATTTTGGTCAACAGCGTTGTCGCCGAGTCCGAAGCGCAGCACGGTGCACGCAACGCGGCCATGGCCTACCTGATGAAAGCCTTCGGCAACTTCCACAACGACGTGGACGCAGTGCTGCACAGCTACTTCAACTACTGCGCATTGCAAATGAGCTGCCTGGACTTGGCCAGGGCCTTCAGTTTCCTCGCCAACGAGGGCGTGAGCGCCCACAGCGGCGAGCAGATTCTGACCGCGCGCCAGACCAAGCAAGTCAACTCGATCATGGCCACCAGCGGGCTGTATGACGAGGCGGGCAATTTTGCTTATCGCGTGGGTTTACCGGGTAAGAGCGGGGTAGGTGGCGGGATTGTCGCGGTGGTGCCGGGGCAGTTCACCGTATGCGTGTGGTCGCCGGAGTTGAATGCGGCGGGCAATTCGCTGGCGGGGATGAAGGCGTTGGAATTGTTGAGTGAGCGGATTGGGTGGTCGGTGTTTTGAGCGCTTCCACCTTGGGTGTGAACGCCGTAAACGTTGGCTGGGGGGACATGGGATACATATTGAGGTAAAGTCAGTCCTGCGATCGACGCCCGAGGTGATCTATGCTAATTGTCATTGATCCTCCTTTGTCCTGAGCCGGAGACTTGCATGTCACGTAAAAAAGTTAAGCCACAGATTACCGAAGCACAGGTTCTTGCCCAGGAATCGAGTATCCCCTCTATTGCCGCCAAGGCATTTCGGGATGCTTATGAGGTTGCCCTTTCCAAGGGAGAGTCGGTACTCGTCGTTCGTGCTGGCCAACTGATGAAGGTCTCAAATACCGAGACGCTGATTATCCGCCCAGTCGAAACCTACGGGACAATCAAGGCTGGCACCCGCTTGAAAACCAGAAAGTCTCTTTTGGATCGTCGATCTGCCCAGGCGCAGATTCAGGCTTGAGCACGACGCCTCGAGTCCGGATGTTCGCCGGGCCGAATGGGAGTGGTAAGAGCACGTTCAACTCGAAAGTTCCGGCGCATTTGCTGGTTAACTACATCAACCCTGACGCAATTGAGTTAAGCATTCGCGAGACGGGCAACTTTGAGTTCGCTGCCTTTGGGCTTGAAGACTATGCAAGGCGGGCTATCCCATTCTTGCGTAGTCATACGCTACTTTTAAAATTTCCCGACTCACTGGCAAAGCTGGATAGTCTGGTTGTGGCACATGGTCAGGTCGCCTTTCCTTCGCGGCAAGTCGATTCCTATATCGCTTCTGCTCTAGCTGACTTTATTCGCGTTTCGCTGATTGAAGAGCGTGTGAGTTTCACTTTCGAAACCGTTATGTCGGATATCAGCAAAATTGAACTGCTGCGACATGCAAAAGCCGCCGGTTACCGCGTGTACGTTTACTACGTTGCTACGGCAGATGCTGATATCAACGTCGCCAGGGTCGCTTACAGAGCATCCCAGGGAGGGCATGATGTCCCAGCAGACAAGATCCGATCTCGTTATCAGCGGTCTTTGGAAAATCTGTCCGAGGCAATATTGCTGTCAAACCGAGCTTACATCTTTGACAACTCACAAGATGGTGAACCCATCTTCGCTCAGCTTGCTGAAATCACAGAAGGTGAGGATATCGACATCATCTCGGATACCCAGCCAGCTTGGTTTCAGCAATACGTTATCGATAAATTAACGTAGAAGTAGCGCGACGGTTTTGCTTTTACTTTGGGCTCGGTGGTCGCGTTTCGATTTAAGCCTTGCGCGGTTTTATAAACAAATCCAACATCAAATAAATCGCCCCGGCCGTAATCGCAATATCGGCAATATTGAACACGCCGGTATGCGTCGGCCCCACGTTCAGCACCATGTAATCCACCACATGCCCGTCGCGAAATACCCGGTCGATCAGGTTGGCGATACCGCCCAGGGCAATCGCATAAAGCGGTAAGACTTTACGCAGCGGCTGGTTCCAGTGGGTCAGCGACCACGCCATCGCCCATGCGACCACGATGGCCACGCCGACGATAAAGATCAGTTGTTTGACCTGCGGCGGCAACGCAGCGCCCAGGCTGAGAAAGGCGCCGGGGTTCAGGCTCAGTTCCAGCGCCAGGTTGATCGGGTTAGAGCCGATTTTGAAACTGTTGGCATGCAGCGAAACCAGGGCCAGCAGTTTGACGAGTTGGTCCACGGCAATAAAGGCGGTGCCGGCGAAGAGAGCGAAGGTGCGGCTTCGCAGTAGGGGCGAGGTGCTCAAGCGGTAACTTCCTGTTCCGGGTCTGTCGATAGAGCGCCCGAAGATAGCTCAGGCGCTCTATCTCGTCTATCTCAAGCCGTCGGGTGGGCCACGTTCAGGGCTTTGTCCACCAGCAGTTGCACCCCTTCGAGCATCCGGCAGATGCCCAGCGCGACATTACGTTGGGAACCGTCGATTTCAAAGGCCATATGGTTGGCAATATCACAGATGGACGCCAGGTCCTGGGATGCGTTGACCAGCAAGGTTTCGGTGCCCAGGTCGGCGCGCACGGTGAAAAGGCCTTCGCTGGGTTCGGGGATGGGTTTGCCGGGATTGAGGTAGTGATTGATCGCACGGTAGGCCACTTCGTGCAGGGTGCTGGTGTCGAAGTCTTGCAGGCCTGGGGGATTGGGGCTGTCTTTAATCATGGTGAAGCTCCTTTATAAATGGAACTGCCACGATTCGCGGTCAAACGAAAGAGGGTGGCAGCTATACGCGGGTTGACCGACCGGCCAAAAGGAGCAAAACCGGCATACCCGAAGGTATCCCGCGCACAGCTGCCGCGACACGATACCTCAGACGTAAAAAAACGCCCAATATCGGTGTTAGCGCATTTGTTCTTTTGGAATCGGACGGTCAAATCCGGTCGCTGAATTGGCAGCGACGACGAGAGGTTAGTCAGCCCCTATCCGAGCCACAACCTGAAACCCTTGTCGGAAACTTCCGAGAGCCGCAAGCCCGGCAAGTGTCGGTGTGTTTTACCTTCGAGCTGTGCACTAAACGCGGTCTTGAAACCCTGCGAAAAGCCTGTACACACCCCCGCACCCAGCCCATCCCTAGCAGCATGAGCACGCCGACGCCCAGCAGTAGGCGTGCGCCGGTTGCACACGGCGAATGCACTCTTGCAGCACGCCGATGCCGCAGAGCGCGATAAGCACTGCGAACGCCCAGCGCGGAAGGCGGGCGGTGTTGCCCAAGCGGTTTCGTCCTTTAGGCTTGAGAGGCGAAGGGTTGCGGTTTGAGGTTTCGTGGAACGTCATGGACGATTCCTTTTGCACATGCCGAGTGGGTAAGCCAATCGATGATTGACTCTCGACTGGCGAAGCTAACGGATTTTGCGGATTCGGTAACCTGTGAGAGTTGACAGTTTTCTAGACTTTCTGGGCCGTCAACTGATGTTCAACCTGTCCAACAAGCTATACCAAGCCACACCCGCTCCAATGTAAAAGCGCTGCAACCCATGCAACGGCAAACGCTGTAATGGCGTCACCGGGTAAGCGAAATCCGCGTTGCCGTCACACAAACGCCCGGCCAATTGCTGCCCCAGGCTGGTACACAGCGCGATCCCACGCCCATTGCACCCCAATGCCAGCGTCAGCCCCGGCGCCGGTTGGTGAATGTGGGGCATGAAGTCGCGGGTGATTGCGATACGCCCGGCCCAACGGTACTCAAACTCCAGCGGCCCCAATTGTGGAAACAGCAACGCCAGCGAGCGCTCCAGGTGCGCAAAATCGGCGGGTGATGTGGGGTCGTTGAACAGGCCGCGCCCGCCCATCAGCAAGCGCCCATGGCTGTCCTTGCGAAAGTACAGCAGCAGCCTTTGCGCGGTGGACACGGTTTCCTGCCCCGGCAAGATGCTGTCAGCCGCACGCCCGCTCAACGGCTTTGTGGCGACAATAAAGCTGTTCGCCGCCAAGATACTTTGTGCCATGCCCGGCCACAGGTTGCCGCTGTAGCCATTGGTAGCCAGCACCACCTGATCGGCCGTGACCTGTGCGCCAGAAACTGTCTGCAATTGCCAGCCCGACCCCTGGCGCTGCAACCCCGTCACGGCGCTGTGGCCATGAATTTGCACACCCGCCGCCAACGCCGCGCCCACCAGCCCACGCGCATACGCCAACGGTTGAATCGCCCCGGCGCGGCCATCCAGCCAGCCGCCGGCAAAGGCCTCGCTGCCCATACGCGCCGCCACGTCACGTGCTTCCAAGCGCTGCACCGGTACGCCGCGACGCGCCCATTGATCGGCTCGAGCGTGCAGCCCGGCCACGCCTTTTTGCGTGTACGACACCTGCATCCAGCCTTTGCGCACCGGCGCGCAATCTATGCGATGGCGTTCGATCAACTTGAATACCAGGTCCGCCGAATTCGATACCGTGGAAATCAACGGTTCGGCACGTTCCGGCCCGTACATCTGCATCAACTGTTCGGGGTCGTATTTGAGCGTCGGGTTGACCTGCCCACCATTGCGCCCCGATGCGCCCCAGCCGGGCTCGTTGGCCTCCAGCACGCACACGTTGACGCCGCGCTCGGCCAGGTGCAGGGCGGTCGACAGGCCGGTGTAACCCGCGCCCACAATCGCCACATCGACCTTCACCGACTCACTCAACGCCGGTGTCGGCAGCACCGAGGGTGCAGTCGCTGACCATAAAGACTTCATGACAGGCTCCGCGTATTGCCGGTGGGGTGCAGCACGCGCCGCAGGAAATCCTGGGTGCGTGGGTGTTGCGGGTCGCCGAGTACTTGCTCGGCCGCACCGCTTTCGACGATGTAGCCGCCGTGCAGAAAGCACACGCGGTCGGCCACTTCGCGGGCAAAACCCATTTCGTGGGTGACCACGATCATGGTCATGCCTTCATCTGCCAGGGTGCGCATCACCGCCAGCACATCGCCGACCAGCTCCGGGTCCAGTGCCGAGGTGGGTTCGTCAAACAGCATGGCGTCGGGTTTCATCGCCAAGGCGCGGGCGATGGCCACGCGTTGTTGCTGGCCACCAGAGAGCTGTTCCGGGTAGGCGTCGGCCTTGGCACTCAGGCCGACTTTTTCCAGCAGCACCAAGGCTTCTTCGCGGGCTTGTTTGAGTGGCTCGCCTTTGACGTACACCGGGCCTTCCATCACGTTTTCCAGCACCGTGCGGTGCGGGAACAAGTTGAAACGCTGGAACACCATGCCCATGCGGCTGCGCAGGGCGTGCACGCTCTTGCTGCCGCGCTGCACGGTTTCGCCAAACACCGTGATAACGCCGCCGTCGTAGGCTTCCAGCGCGTTGATGCAGCGCAACAGGGTGGATTTGCCCGAGCCCGACGGGCCGATCAGGCACACTACTTCGCCCTTGGCTACATCGAGGTCGACGCCGTGCAGCACGCGGTGGCTGCCGTAATGTTTTTGCAGTTGGCGTATCGCGATCATGCTTTTTTCCTCCGGCCCAAGTGCTGTTCCATCCGGCGCAGGCCGTACACCAGCGGCAGGCTCATCAGCAGGTAGAGCAGGGCAACCAGGGTGTAGACGGTCATGTTCTGGAAGGTCGACGAGGCGATCAACTGGCCCTGGCGGGTCATCTCGGCCACGGTGATGGTCGACACCAGGGATGAGTCCTTGAGCATCATCACCAGGGTGTTGCCGTAGGGCGGCAAGGCGATACGGAAGGCTTGCGGCAGGATCACCCGGCGCATCATCAGCACCGAGCGCATGCCCAATGCTTCGGCGGCTTCGCGCTGGCCTTGTTCGACGGCAATGATGCCGGTGCGAAAGTTCTCCGCCTGGTACGCCGAGTAGGCGATGCCCATGCCGATCACGCCCGCGTAGAACGCGGTGAGGTGCACGCCCATGTCCGGCAGCACGAAGTAGATATAGAACAGTTGCACGATGATCGGCAGACCACGGATCACGTTGATCACGGCGCTGGCCGCCCACGACAACGCGCGTATCGGCGACAACTTGAGCAGTGCCAACACCAAGCCAATCGCGCTGCTGAGCAGGAACGACAGCACGGTGATCTGGATCGTCACCCACGCGCCTTGCAGCAGGATCGGCAAAAAGTCCTGGGCGTTTTGCAGGAATTCAGCCGGGTTCATGGGCGCACCTGGGTATCAAGCCCCCACTTCTTGAGGATGGCGTCGAGAGTGCCGTCAGCCTTGATGCTGGCGATCGCGGTGTTCAGGCGATCGAGGGTTTGCGCATCGCCTTTGCGTACCACCAGGCACACTTCGCCGACGTTGGTGGGTGTGTAGTCGGGGGCGAGTTTCACGCCTTTGAACAGCTTCTGGCGGATCTGGTAGGCGACGACCGGCTGGTCGCCGACCGCCGCCTTGATGCGGCCCAAGGACAGGTCGCGGACCATCTCGCCGATGGAGTCGTAGGTGCGGATTTCCTTGAAGATGCCGAGCTTGTTGAGTTGGTCGTAGAACACCGTGCCGGCTTGCACGCCGACCACTTGGTCCTTGAGTGGTGTGAGATCGGGGTAGGCGGTGTTGTCGTCGGCACTGATGATCAGGCCTTCACCGTAGGCATACACCGGAGCGCTGAAGTCGACGACTTTGGTGCGCTCTGCGGTCTTGAGCATGCCGGCGGCGATGAAGTCGAGCTTGCCGGAGGTGAGAGAGGGGATCAGCGCGGCGAAGTTGGTCTGTTCGATCTGGCTGGTAAACCCGCCAGCCTTGCCGACGGCCTCGGCCACATCGACCATTACGCCTTGAATGCTGTTGCTCTTGATATCCAGGAAGGTAAACGGCGAGCCACTGGCCGTTGCACCGACTTTGTACGAGGACGCACTCTCTGCGTGCACGGCGCTGACACAGAGCGCGGCGCAAAGACCGAAGGCAAGGCGGCGAAACAAGGGCGAAAGACTGTTCATCGGGTTACTCCAGAAGGAAAACGGATCGTCAGTACCGCAAGCGGTTGCTGATGAAACCGCAAGCTCTGTGCCATTTCGATTCAAATAAATCGTATGTTGGGTTGTAAAATCGACAAAATGAATCGTTCGTATCGATATACGATATTTGGTGGTCTATTTTTGTGATCTGAGGTAAGAATATCGCCACGCCTGATCGACCTGACCGTGAGTCCGCCATGTCTGAAGAACGCAACAGCTTGCACAACCAATCCCTGGAAAAAGGCCTGTCGGTGCTCAAGGCATTCAGCGCCCAGCGCCGCAGCATGAGCCTTGCAGAGGTGGCCGAGGCCGCCGGCATGACCAAAAGCTCAGCTCAGCGCATGGTGTTTACCCTCGAAAGCCTGGGTTACCTTCGGAAACACTCGCGCACACGGCATTACCAACTCACACCGCGGGTGCTGGAGTTGGGTTTCAGTTATTTGGATGCGCATTCGTTGATTGAGGTGGCCAACCCGTTTCTGTCTGAGTTGACGCGCTTGACCGGCGAAACCTCGTGCCTGACCGAGCCTGCGGGCTACGACATGACCTACATCGCGCGGTTTGTCAGCGCGGGCTTCGTGCCGGTGCACATGCCGATTGGCTCGCGGGTGCCGATGTATTGCACGGCCTCGGGGCGCGCGTATTTGAGCGCGTTGCCGACGGATGAGGCGTTGGTGTTGATTGAGAGCAGCCAGCGCATTGCCCACACCAGCCAGACGCTGACTGAAGTCGACCAGATTCTTGAGTCGCTGCAACAGGTGCGGGAACAGGGTTATGCGGTGAACGGCCAGGAACTGTTCCTGGGCGACATGACCATCGGCGCGCCGGTGCTCGGCGCCAATGGCCGGCCGGTGGCGGCAGTGCATGTGGTGGCGCCGACCAGCCGGTGGAGTAGGGCAGATGCCGAGAAGCAGCTGGCACCGGCGTTGTTGCAGTGCTCGCGGGCGCTGAGCAACTCGGCCAGAAATCTGGAATAACTCGACCTCTCAAATCCACTGCAAATCTACTGTGGGAGCTGGCTTGCCTGCGATAGCGGTCTTGCGGTGAAGGCTATGCTGGCCGGTCCATCGCCATCGCAGGCAAGCCAGCTCCCACACAGTGCGGTGTTTGTTCGATGCTTGCGTGCGCCAAGCCACTGGGGAATAACAGCCACAAATTAAAATGTGGGAGCGGGGGGGGGGGGGG
>NZ_JANLOF010000017.1:0-68455 GCF_025466135.1 Pseudomonas sp. 14P_5.3_Bac1
GTACGGAGCGGGTAAACCGGCAGGACGCCGGTTTAGCCGCGACGGGGCAGGGACGCCCCGTCGCGGCGGCCCGCTCCGTAATGCCTGCGTGAGGGCACACCGAGCCTAAGCGAGGTGCCGAGTGGTGGGGCAAGAGCGTTTTGGTTACTTTTGCGCTTTTCAAAAGTGACCCGCCGTAAGGGCGGAACCAAACGCAGCCATCACCCAAACAACGGATATGTACACACCCTCCTCAAAAAAAAGCTAAACCTTGAACTGCCGCAGCAACCCGTCCAACTCCTCACTCAACCCACGCAAATGCGCACTCGCCACGCTGGATTGCTCCGCCGCCAGCGCAGTGCTGTGCGACAACCCGGCCGCCTGGGTGACGTTCTGGTTGATATCCTCCACCACATGCGCCTGTTGCAAGGTCGCGCTGGCAATCGAGGCATTCAGCCCGTTGAGGTTACGCAACGCCTGGCCAATGGCGGTAAGACTCGCACCGGCCTGCCCAGCCTGTTCAATCGTCAACTGCGAAGCGCTATGGCTGTCACTGATCACCTTGACCGCCGCTTCCGAGTGACCCTGCAGACGCTCAATCATCACTTGGATTTCAGCAGTGGATTTTTGCGTACGCTGAGCCAGCAAGCGCACTTCATCGGCGACCACCGCAAACCCACGGCCCTGTTCTCCGGCACGCGCGGCCTCAATGGCCGCGTTAAGCGCCAGCAGGTTGGTCTGGTCAGCGATGGAGCGGATCACTTCCAGCACACCACCAATCTGCGTGCTCTCGCTGGACAAGGTGCGAATCACCTCCACGGCCTGGCTGATGGTGCCGGAGAGCTGGTCGATCTGCTGCAAACTACCGTCGATATTCACCTGGCCCTGCTGCGCCTGGGCCTGGGCATCGCGCATCTCACTGGCCGCATGTTCGGCGTTTTTTGCCACGTCCTGCACGCCATAAGTCACTTCATTGATCGCCGTCGCCACCAATTCCATCTGCTGCGACTGCTGCTGGCTGCGGTCATGCGCCTGGCTGGCGTTGTTGCCCAAGTCCGTGGACGACTGGCCCAACGCGTTGGCGCACACCTGCAACTGGCCAACCACCTGGCGCAGCTTGGCGGTAAAGCTGTTGAAGTGCCGAGACAGCTGGGTGACTTCGTCACGCCCGTGGGTGTCGAGGCTGCGCGTCAGGTCGCTTTCGCCACTGGCGATATTGGCCATGGCGTTTACCGCCGCCTGCAACGGCGTCACGATGCTGCGCGCAATCAAAGTGACCAACACGGCCATCAGCAGGGCGATGCCCAGGCCAATCAGCGAGGCCTTCCACACCTGGCCCGTGAACTCGGCCTGCACATCATCCACGTACACGCCGGAGCCGATAATCCAGCCCCAGGGTTCGAACAGCTGGATGTACGAGGTTTTTTCCACGGGCGCTTCGGCGCCGGGTTTGGGCCAGCGATAGTTGACGATGCCAGCGCCCTTGGCCTTGGCCAGGGTCACGAATTCGTTGAACACCGCAAAGCCGTCCGGGTCGCGGATCGCCGAGAGGTTCTGGCCATCCAGCTTGGGGTTGGCCGCGTGCATGATCATCACGGGCGTCAGGTCGTTGATCCAGAAGTAATCGTCGTGGTCGTAGCGCAGGCCACGCACCGCGCTCAGGGCCTGTTGCTGCGCGGCTTCACGGCTGAGCACGCCGGTTTTCTCAAGGTTCTGGTAATAGGCCAGCACCCCGCTGGCGGTCTGCACCACGTGCTGGGTCTGCTGGCGTTTGGCCTGGTAAAGGTCGCCGTGGATCTGCTTGAGCATCAACAGCCCCAACGTCAGCAGCATCAACACGGCGACTATCAGGATCAGCCAGAGGCGGCGGCTGATCGACATGCTGCGCAAACTGTTCATCGTCCTGTCACTCCATGCTTTTTATAATTGTGGGCGCCGCATCGACATTTCCGGCTTGTCTGATAGGCTTTCGGCCTGTAATTGAAAAACCTGAGTACTCCCTGATTTTTCACGAAATTTTTGCAGGCCGATGTTGAAAATCAGCAGCGGAACTTGAGTGCGCTTGTCGTCAGTGAACTATTAAAAAGACAGTCAAGGCATGCCGACAGGCATGACCTTTGGGGGATACATGGATTTTTGGACCGCCATACAGGCATTGATTCTTGGCGTGGTGGAGGGGCTGACAGAGTTCCTGCCCATATCCAGCACCGGGCACCAGATCATCGTCGCCGACTTGATCGGCTTCGGCGGCGAACGCTTTGATGCGTTCAATATCATTATTCAATTGGGCGCGATCCTGGCGGTGGTCTGGGAGTTTCGGCGCAAGATCCTCGACGTGGTCATCGGCTTGCCGACCCAGCCCAGTGCCCGGCGTTTCACGGCTAACCTGATCATCGCGGTGGTGCCGGCCATCGTGCTGGGGGTTATTTTTGCCGACCTGATCAAGCATTACCTGTTCAACCCGATCACGGTGGCCACCGCCCTGGTCGTGGGTGGCGTGATCATGTTGTGGGCCGAGCGCCGCGACCATGCGGTGCATGCTGACACCGTGGACCAGATCACCTGGAAAGACGCGCTCAAGGTCGGCCTGGCGCAGTGCCTGGCGATGATTCCCGGCACCTCACGCTCCGGCGCCACCATCATTGGCGGCCTGTTGTTCGGCCTGTCACGCAAGACCGCCACCGAGTTTTCGTTTTTCCTGGCGATGCCAACCATGGTCGGCGCGGCCCTGTATTCGGGCTACAAGTACCGTCACTTGTTCCAGCCCGATGACCTGCCGGTGTTTGCCATCGGGTTCGTCACCTCGTTCATCTTTGCGATGATCGCGGTCAAGGCCTTGCTCAAGTTCATCGCCAGCCACAGCTATGCGGCGTTTGCCTGGTATCGCATCGCGTTCGGCGTGCTGATTCTGGCGACCTGGCAGTTCGGCTGGATCGACTGGTCGGCGGTCAAACCATGAACATTCAGCATCCGCGCCTCAAGGCGCTGCTCTTTGTGCTGCTGTGCGCCGCGCCGCTGCTGGGGGCGGCGCTGGTGTGGCATCGCGGTGAGACCGTGATTCCGCTGGCCGCCTATGGTGTGGTCAGCGTGGTGGCGTTTTTTCTCTACTGGGGTGACAAGCGCAAGGCTCAGACAGCAGGCCCGCGCGTTCGCGAAAACATCCTGCACGCCGTGGAACTGGCCGGCGGATGGCCCGGGGCGTTGATCGCCCAGCAGGTGTTCCGGCACAAGACGCGCAAAGTGTCGTACCAGGTGCTGTTCTGGGTCATCGTGTTGCTGCACGAGGTGTTCTGGCTCGACCAGTTATTCCTGGGCGGCACGCTGCTTTCAATCTTCTAGCAACAGCCCGATCTGCGTGCGCTTGGGCAGTTTGCTCACCACCAACTGGTGAGAACGCTGCAACAGGCCACGCAGTTCCTCGGCGCCCAGCGGGTAGGGCGTGTTCATGATGATCCACTGTGCCCGCGCCAGATAAGGCGCCGGATGAATGCCGGGGCGGTCGACGTGGCCGAGGAACAGGTCCTTGTCGACCTTGAACGCCAGCGATTCGCCCCGCAGGTTCTGCAGGGCGAACATCTTGTTGCCAGCAATCGAGAACACCCGCACGCCGCCCCATTTGTAGTCTTCCCGCGCGCCGGGCAGGCTCAGGCAGAAGGCGGCGACGTGTGCTTCAGTCATTTTCATAGCAAGCGGTCTCCGCAGTCCTTGAAGGCTTCTTCCAGGTAGTCGATCCAGGCACGAATGGCCGGCAGCACGCCACGGCGATGCGGGTACACCGCCTGCAACCAGCCGCCCGGTGACGACCAATGCGGCAGCAGCTGCACCAATTGGCCGCTGGCCAATTCCTCTTCGCAGTACATCATCGGCAAGACCGTGAAGCCCAGGCCCTTGAGGGCACAGGCCTTGCGCACGATGAAGTCGTCGATGCCCAGGCGGGCTTCCAGCGCGAGGTCCTGGGCGTTGCCTTGCGGGTCGATCAGGCGCAGGTGGACCAGGCGGTCGGCCTCCAGGGCGCCGAGCACCGGTAGCTGTTTGAGGTCTTCGAGGCTGTCGATGTGCCGACCCTGGATGAATTCAGGGCTGGCCACCAGCAGGGTCTGGGCCTGGCGCAGGCGCTTGGTCACCAGCAGCGGGTCTTCATCGCCCGACTCGCGCACGCGCAGGGCCACGTCGATGCCCTCAGCCACCAGGTCGACACGGCGGTTCACCAGCGTCATCTCCAGCTGTACCAGCGGGTGGGCGGCGAGAAAACCGGCAACCATGCCCGGCATCATGTGCTGGGCCATGCCCACCGGGCAACTGACCCGCAGGCGCCCGCGCGGTTCGCTGAACATACTGGCCACGGCCTCGTCGGCCATTTCCGCTTCCAGCAGCATGGCCTGGCAATGGCGCAAATAACGCTCGCCGACCGCAGTGAGGGTCAATTGGCGGGTGGTGCGCTGCAACAGGCGCGCGCCGAGGCGTTCTTCCAGCTCGGCAATACGCCGTGACAGCCGTGACTTGGGAATCCCCAGTAGCCGGCCCGCCGCCGCAAAGCCGCCGGCCTCGACGACTTTGGCGAAATAGTAGAGGTCGTTGAGGTCTTGCATGGTCAACCTATTGTCCTGTCAGTGGGACGAACTATCCGCGTCTGGCGAGGGCAAATCCACTACAAAAAAAGCGAGCGCCGTGTGGCTGCTCGCGTTGGACCTGATTAAGCGCTTAGAACTGCGCGCCCGCCATCAGCACATACTTCACATGCACGTACTCTTCGATTCCGTAGTAGCTGCCCTCACGGCCATAGCCGGATTGCTTGATGCCGCCAAAGGGAACCGACGCGGTGCCGACCGAACCCGAATTGAGGATGACCATTCCCGCTTCCAGTTGGCGCGACAGCCGCAACGAACGCCCCAGCGCGCTGGTGTAGGCATACGCCACCAGGCCAAACTCGGTCTGGTTGGCGCGCGCGATGACTTCCTCTTCATCCTTGAATGAGTAGATGGCGAACACCGGCCCGAAGATTTCCTCAGTGGCCAGCGGTGAGTCGTCGCGCAAACCGGTCACCACGGTGGGTTCGTAGAACAACCCGCCCCTGGCGTGGGGCTTGCCGCCCATCAGCACGTTGGCGCCGGCGGCTTTGGCGCCTTCCACCAGGCGCACGACTTTGTCAAAACCCAGTTGATTGACCAGCGGCCCGACCACAAAGTCTTCACGCAGGCCTTGATCGACATCGATTTTGGCAACGGCCGCCTGCACCCGTTGGACGAAGTCCTCGAGGATGTTGTGCTGCACAAAAATCCGGTTCGGCGAGATGCACACCTGGCCGCTGTTGCGCAGTTTGGCGCTGACCAGGCCCTTGACGGCCTCATCCAAGTTGGCGTCCTGGAACACGATAAACGGCGCGTTGCCGCCCAGTTCCAGGGTCATTTTCTTGAGGGTGGCCGCGCATTGCGCCGCAAGCAATTTGCCGACAGCGGTGGAGCCGGTAAAGGTGATTTTGCGAATGCGCGGGTCGGCGGTGAAGATCAGGCCGATCTCCTTGGGATCGCCGACCACCACTTCCAGCACGCCGGGTTCGATACCGGCCTTGCGCGCGTATTCCAGCAGCTTGAAGGCCGTGAGCGGCGTGTCTTCGGCAGGCTTGATGACCATGGTGCAACCCGCCGCCAAGGCTGTGGCGACTTTGCGCGTGATCATCATGAACGGGAAGTTCCACGGGGTGATCGCCGCAACAGGGCCGACCGCTTCCTTGGTCACCACCACGTTGGCGTTGCGGTCGTGGGTGGGCAGGGTGTCGCCATACACGCGCTTGGCTTCTTCGGCGTACCACTCGATAAAACCCAGGCCGTAGTCGATTTCGCCACGGGCTTCGGTGAGGCACTTGCCGTTTTCGCGGCACAGCAGTTCGGCGAAGGCTTCCTTGTCGGCCTTAACGGCGTCGTGCCAGCGGCGCAGGATCTCGCTGCGCTCCTTGGCGAGCTTGGAAGACCATTCCGGGAAAGCCGCGCAGGTGCGCTCGACCGCCGCTTTGACTTCAGCCGAGGTGTTCTTGGCAACGCGGCCGATTTCTTCACCGGTGGCGGGGTTGTAGACGATTAGCATGAGGGCATCTCCGAGGGCTGAACGTGTTGTTTCAGGCTACGGAAACGGGCGGTTTGAGCGAATATCCAAACCAATCTGCTGATTGCCTATTCCTATGAGTGCATAGCCACGGCGACGATTGCACAGTAACGTGCGGTTTTCACCAGGAGCCTTGCACCATGGGCCGCACCCAACGAATCATCGAGCTGATGGGCACCCTGGCGCCTGTCGAAGGCTATAACCTGACCGCGTTGGATGACGTGCGCTTTTTGCGTTCCAACCGGCCTTTGCATCGGGTTCCGGTGCTCTACGATCCCGGCATTGTGATTGTCTGCCAGGGGTGCAAGCGCGGCTTTCTGGGGGAAGACATTTACCTGTATGACGCGCAGCATTACCTGGTGGTCTCGGTGCCTGTGCCGTTCACCATGGAAACCGAGGCCAGTGAAGAAGAGCCCATGCTGGCGGTGTACCTGCGGCTGGATTTTACCCTGGCCGCCGAATGGATGGTGGCGCTGGATGACTTCCCTGACCTGGTTGAGGCCAAGCCCCGCGGCATGTATTCATCGCCCATGGATGAGCCGCTCAGCGAGTCGTTGCTGCGTTTTCTCGAAGTGATGCGTGTGCCGATGGACGCGCAGCTCCTCGGCCCGTCGCTGGTGCGCGAAATCTACTACCGCATCCTCACGGGCGCGCAGGGCGGCTCGATGCGCGCCGCGCTCAACCAGCAGGGCCAGTTCGGCAAGGTCGCGCGGGCGATCCGCAAGATTCACGGCTGCTACCACCAGCACCTGGACGTGGAGGCCCTGGCGGCGGAAGCCAGGATGAGTGTGCCGAGTTTTCACGCGCACTTTCGCACGGTCACGGACACCTCACCGATGCAATACCTCAAGTCCACGCGCCTGCACCAGGCGCGCTTATTGATGTTGCGCAACGACATCACCGCCGCCACGGCGTGCTCCAGGGTCGGCTATGAAAGCGCGTCGCAGTTCAGCCGTGAGTTCAAACGCTTTTTCGGGCGCACGCCGCAGGCAGAGATCCAGTGGATGAAGCGCACCTATGCATTGCCGGCGCCTACGTCGGCGTCGATTTATGTGTCGTCCCACTGAACAGGGTCATCAGCAAGGCCAGCCCGGCAAAGGCCGCGCCGGTGAGGGCTTGTCCCTGCCAGCCGTAGTGCTGCGAGGCGAAAGCGCCCGCCGCCGAACCCAGGGCGCCGCCGATAAAGTAGACCACCATGAACACGGTGTTCAGGCGGCTGGTGGCTGAGGGTTCCAGCGCCAATACGCGGGTCTGGTTGGCCAGTTGGTTGGTCCGGTTACCCAGGTCGAGGAAGGTTGCCGCGATCAGGATGGGCCACCACCAGCCGCTCAGCCCAAGGCTGTAGATCAGGATAAACGCCACCAGCACCGTGCTGATGCCGGCGCGTTCGAGCAAGCGCCCATGGCGCCGGGTTTGCTGGCCAATGGTCGAGGCGCAGAGGATGCCGACGATGGCCGACAGCCCCACAAGGCCTGCCTGGGCACTCGAAAAGCCATACGGCGGCAAGGCCAGCAAGGCGGCCATCGAGCCCCAGAACACATTCAATGCACCGAATACCAGAGCGCCCTTGAGCGCCGATTGGCGCAGGGTCGGGTATTGCCTGGCCAGACCCCAGAGGGATTTGAGCAAGGCGCCATACGCGAGTTTGCTGGTGGAGATCGACACCGGCATGCGCGTCAGGATTGCCATAAACAGCAGCACATCCAGCGCCGCGGCCACGGCAAACATGCCGCGCCAGCCCAGCCAGCCGCTGACCACGCCGCTGACGGTCCTGGCCAGCAAGCCACCGGCCGACAAGCCGCTGACCATCAGGCCCAGCACCGCGCCTTTCTGTTCGAGGGTACTGAGGTCGGAAGCGGCGGGAATGATCACCTGCGCGCTGATACCCGACAGCCCCAGCAGCCCGCTCGCCACCAGCAGCCAGGTATAAGACGGCGCCGTGGCCGAGGCCAGCAGGCTGATGAAGTTCAGGCACAGCACGGCCAGGATCAATGTGCGTCGGCTGATCCGGTCGCCCAGCGGTACGAACAGCAGCAGGCCGCAGGCATAGCCCAGTTGCGTGAGCATGGCGATCTGCCCAACGTGCGCGGTGGACACCGCAAAGGTATTGGCGATCAGCGGCAGCATGGCCTGGTTGTAGTAAATCGTGGCGACCGAAAACCCGCAGCAGATGGCGAGGATCAGGGTCAGGCTCTTGGTCAGGACGGGAGAGGGTGGGTGCATGGCGTGGCCGGTGGCTGTCGGATCTGCCGGCGAGAATGAAGCGAAGCGCGGGCGAAATCTAGTGCGTCAGCGCTTCAGGCAAGAACCTTGTTGGATTGAATGTTGGCGGTGAAAGGATTGTCCTGCTGGCAGGACGAACAATCGCATTTAAGCTGGCTAATCGTTTATTGGGTTCATGTGTAGGATCAACCTCATTCGATCGCCTAGCCGCGATCCTCACTTGGAGATCCCGCATGAAACTGTTGCATATCGATTCCAGCATCCTCGGCGACAACTCGGCTTCGCGTCAGCTCAGCGCTGGTGTGGTCAAGGCCTGGCAAGCGGCTGAGCCGGGTGTGGAAGTGACTTACCGTGACCTGGCAAGCGAAGGCATCAGCCACTTTTCGGGCCTGACCCTGGGCGCCCTGGGCACCGCGGCTGAATTGCGCGACGCGGTACAACAGCACGAGGCTGAACTGAGCGCGTCGTCGCTGGCTGAATTCATCGCCGCCGACGCGGTGGTGATCGGTGCGCCGATGTACAACTTCTCGGTGCCTTCCCAGCTCAAGGCCTGGATCGACCGCATCGCCGTCGCCGGCCAGACCTTCCGTTACACCGAAGCCGGCCCTGAAGGCCTGTGCGGTGGCAAGAAGCTGATCATCGTCTCGACTGCGGGCGGTCTGCACGCCGGTCAGGCAAGCAACGTCGGCCACGAAGACTATTTGAAGCTGGTGTTTGGCTTCCTTGGCATCACCGACATCGAGTTCGTCCGCGCCCAAGGCCTGGCCTACGGTGAAGAAGTGCGCAGCAAAGCCCTGAGCGACGCCAACGCCGTGATCAACGAACAATTGTTCGCCGCCGCGTAAGGCTTGTGTAAATTTCGCGTCTGCTCGGTTCCAATCTGAAGTCTGGCGCCTAAACTCTGTATTCTGATCGCCTCAAAACGACCGGAGTACGGAGTTTTTTCGTTTACCCGCTGTCACTACTTTGGCCCAGGTTATGCACGCATGGGTTTATCACCCGCCGTGAGCGCCTTGAACCATGGACTTTTCATATAGATCTGCCGCGGGTGTTGAACGTGGTCGCGCAGCAAAGGTGGACATCCCCATGATGCGTCTTTGTGCTGTTTTGGTTCTCTCCCTGCTCGGTGGCCTGATTTCAGTGCACGCCGCCCCAGCGCCGCACCCGCATTGGAGTGTGGGCTTCCATCGCATGACCTTTCTCGACCCGCTGGACCAGCAGCCGATGAAGGCCATCGCGTTTTATCCGTCGACCGACGATGAACACAGCACTGCGTTGGGCGCCTATCACGTCGCCGCCACCGAAGACTCCAAGGTCGCCATCGGCCGCTTCCCGATGCTGATGCTGTCCCACGGCAACACCGGTACGCCACTGGCCCTGCACGACCTGGCCACGTCTTTGGCGCGCAAGGGCTTTGTGGTGGTGGCCGTATTGCACCCTGGCGACAACTACAAGGATCACAGCCGCCTGGGCACCGTGAGCAACCTGTACGGCCGGCCGATTCAGATCTCCGAAGCGATCACCGCCACCCTCGGCGACCCGATGCTGTCGCCGTTCGTCAACGTCGATCAGGTGGGCGTGATCGGTTACTCCGCCGGCGGCGAAACGGCGTTGATCCTGGCCGGCGCCAAGCCGGACTTCGACCGCCTGCGCCGTTATTGCCAGGAACGCCCGGAAGACCGCGACGCGTGCACCACCAAAGGCGAACTGGTGGTGGATCGCGACGACTTGCAGCCACAGGCCGACCCGCGCATTCATGCCTTGATGCTGATGGCGCCGTTGAGCCTGATGTTTGGCCGCCATACCCTGGCGGATGTGCATGTGCCCGTGCTGCTTTACAGCGGCGACGGCGACAAACTGGTGGCGGTGGACAAGAACGCCGCTGCCCTGGCGCGCAAACTGCCGGAGCCGCCGGATTTCAAACTGTTGGCGGGCGCCGGGCATTTCGTGTTCATGGCGCCGTGTGACAGCGACCAATTGGTGGCGATGCCGGCGATCTGCACGGATGCCGATGGCGTCGACCGCGAAGGCATCCACCGCGACCTGATTTCAGAAGCGGGGCGCTTCTTCTCCCACACGCTGGGCCAAGCGACCCGCGCCGGTATGCAGACCGCCGATCAGTAAGCGCGGCGCTTGAGCAACACGGTCAGCCCCAGCGCCGTGACCGATAACAGCGCGGCGCAAAAGAAGATCCAGCCGTAGCCGAGGTTCAGGGCCACGGCGCCCATCAATGGCCCGGCAATCGCCAGGGCCAGATCAAAAAACACCGCATACGCACTCAAGCCGGCGCCACGGCTGCTGTTGGGCACCTGCTTGATGGCTTCGACGCCCAGCGCCGGGTACACCAGCGACAAGCCAAAACCCGTGAGCCCGGCACCGATCAGCGCAACCCCGGTTGAGGGCGCCAGCCACAGCAGCTTCAGGCCCAGGGTTTCGATGGTCATGCAAGCAATCGCCGCACTGAACCCGCCAAAACGGCTGATGGCGGAGATAAACACCAGGCGCGACAGGATAAAACACGCGCCAAATACCGTCAGGCAATACGCTGCCCCGGCCCAGCCGCGATTGAGGTAATACAGGGTAATAAAGGTGGTCAGCGTGCCGTAGCCGATCGACGCCAGGCACAGGCTGGTGCCAAATGGCGCAATGCGCCCGAACACCGCCCAAAAGGGCAGTCGTTCGCCGCGTACCACCGGCACCGAAGGCTTATTGCGGATCAGCACCAGACCCAGCGCCGCCAGCACCGTCAAAGCGATGCCAAGGCTGGTGTAGCCATAATCCGCCACCATCACCACCCCCAGCGGCGCGCCAATCGCAATGGCGCCGTAGGAGGCAATGCCATTCCACGAAATCGAGCGCGCCGTGTGTTCAACGCCCACCGCGCCCATGCACCAACTGATGGTGCCCACGCCTATCAGCCCTTGAGCCACGCCAAGCAACAGCCGGCCGACGATCAGGATGCCCAGGCTCAGCGCAGGCAGGCTCTCGACCAGCGTCGCAAAAAACGTCAGCACACCGCTGACCAGAATACCGGCCAGGCCCAGCACAATCGCCCGCTTGGTGCCGACATTGTCGGACATGCGTCCAGCCATCGGCCGGCTGAGCAGGGTGGCCAGGTACTGCGAACCGATGGTGACCCCGGCCACCACCGCGCTGAAACCCAGGTTTTCATGCACATAACCTGGGATCACCGCGATCGGCAGGCCGATGCAGATAAAGGCGATGAAGGTGTAGAAGACGATGGAGACGATCTGCAGGGTGATCGACAGTGAACTGGGGGCGGTGGCAGGCATGGTCACTCGTTCGCGGGCGGGCGGTGACGGCATGATGGCAAGGGCTTGGCGGAAAAGGAAGCAGGCTAACTAGTTTGTTTGATGGCTGGGTTTATTGTGGTGAGCGGGCTGCTTGTGGCGAGCAGGCTTGCCCTGCGTTGGGCTGCGCAGCAGCCCCAATAAAAAACACCGCGTTCTGCCAGGCAGAACGCGGTGTCTGATTTTAGGGCCGCTTCGCAGCCCAACGCAGGGCAAGCCTGCTCGCCACAACAAGCCAGCTCACAGGGTAAGCCAGCTCACTACAGTGGCGTTACTTAGAACACCACGCCTTGGCTGCGCAGGTAGTCGTCGTAGGTGCCGCTGAAGTCGATCACGCCGTTGGCGCTCAGCTCGATGATGCGGGTGGCCAGGGACGATACGAACTCACGGTCGTGGCTGACGAAGATCAGCGTGCCCGGGTAGTTTTCCAGCGCCAGGTTCAGCGCTTCGATGGATTCCATGTCCAAGTGGTTGGTCGGTTCGTCCATGATCAGCACGTTCGGCTTTTGCAGAATCAGCTTGCCGAACAACATGCGGCCTTGCTCACCACCGGAAATCACCTTGACCGACTTGAGAATCTCGTCGTTGGAGAACAGCATGCGGCCCAAGGTGCCGCGAATCATTTGCTCGCCCTGCGTCCACTGACCCATCCAGTCGAACAGGGTGACGTCGTCTTCGAAGTCGTGCGCGTGATCCTGAGCGTAGTAGCCCAGCTCGGCGGCGTCGGTCCACTTGATGCTGCCGGCGTCCGGGGTCAATTCATTGACCAGGGTGCGCAGCAGGGTGGTCTTGCCGATACCGTTCGGGCCGATGATCGCAACACGCTCGCCCGCTTCAACCTGGAAGCTGAAGTCTTTGAACAGCGGCTTGCCGTCGAAACCCTTGGCCATTTTTTCGACCATTACCGCCTGGCGGTGCAGCTTCTTGTTCTGATCGAAACGGATGAACGGGCTCACGCGGCTCGAAGGCTTGACCTCGGCCAGCTGGATCTTGTCGATCGCCTTGGCACGGGAAGTGGCCTGCTTGGCTTTCGAGGCGTTGGCCGAGAAGCGGCTGACGAACGATTGCAGCTCGGAAATCTGGGCTTTCTTCTTGGCGTTGTCCGACAGCAGTTGCTCGCGGGACTGGGTCGCCACGGTCATGTACTCGTCGTAGTTGCCCGGGAACAGGCGCAGCTCGCCGTAGTCCAGGTCAGCCATGTGGGTGCACACGCTGTTCAGGAAGTGACGGTCGTGAGAGATGATGATCATCAGGCTGGAGCGCTGGGTCAGGATGTTTTCCAGCCAGCGGATGGTGTTGATGTCCAAGTGGTTGGTCGGTTCGTCGAGCAACAGCACTTCAGGATCGGAGAACAGCGCCTGGGCCAGCAATACGCGCAGTTTCCAGCCTGGCGACACTTCGCTCATCGGGCCGAAGTGTTGCTCCAATGGAATGCCCAGGCCCAGCAGCAGCTCGCCGGCGCGGGATTCGGCGGTGTAGCCGTCCATTTCAGCGAACTCGGTTTCCAGTTCGGCCACGGCCATGCCGTCGTCTTCGCTCATTTCCGGCAGCGAGTAGATGCGGTCGCGCTCAGCCTTGACCTTCCACAGCTCTTCGTGACCCATGATCACGGTGTCGAGCACGGTGAATTCTTCGTAGGCGAACTGGTCCTGGCGCAGCTTACCCAGGCGTACGTTCGGCTCGAGCATGACCTGGCCGCCGGACGGATCCAGGTCGCCGCCAAGGATTTTCATGAAGGTCGACTTGCCGCAACCGTTGGCACCGATCAAACCATAACGGTTGCCGGCGCCGAATTTGACCGAGACATTCTCGAAGAGCGGCTTGGCGCCGAACTGCATGGTGATGTTAGCTGTGGAGATCAATTACTTTACCTATCAATAGCTTAGGGTGCGCTTATTTGAGCTGGGACCAATTTGGGACCAATCTGGAGCTTTTCCATTTCGCTCCAGTCCGAGCTTGAGTTGATCCAACGCGCATAAGTCGAGAGCAGCATCTGCACACTATGGCCGAGCTGCTGGGAGATGAAGGCGGGGTTCATGCCAGACATAATGCATATTGTCGCATAGGTGTGACGACAGTTGTATGGCGGCCGACGACGGATATTCAGAGCGTTCAAAGTCGGAATCCACTGCTTGTGCAGGTCAGATGTCTGTTTCACGTACTCCGAGTTCTTTGACGGCGGGAAAATGAAGGGCGTTTCCAGCACTTTCCCTTTGCCTTTTTTCCGACGCTCCGCGTACTCCCTGGCAAATTGCAGGGCGTGCATGGCCCGGTCATTCAACAAAACGAATCGGTCTCCGCCGGTTTTCGTGCGCTCCACCACTTCCCCCAAGGCGATCCCGCGACATACGTGGGCCGTCCTCTTCTCTTCGTCAACCGCATCCCAGCGCATCGCCAGGGCTTCGGATAGGCGCATCCCCGTAAAAAAAACAAACTCAAAAAATGCCGCATAGATCGTACTGGACCAGTGACTGTGCTCGTACATTTTGGCGATGATCTGGTTTGCCTCGTCTAGGGTGAACGGGTCGATTTCCTTCTTAATACGCTTGGGCAGCTCCAGGATCGCCGCCGGGTTCTTTGGGATCAACTCCTCAGACACAGCGGAGTTCAGTATTGTCGACAGCTTCGAGATCGCGTTGCGCTTCACCCCTGGCGACTTCCACTCCCTGGAAGCCATAACCCGGCGGAGCAGCGTGGTGGTGATCAGGTCGATCCGCACCAGGGCCAGCCCAGGCATCCAGTACCTGTTTAGCGCTCCCTTGTAATTCCCCTTCGTGCCGGCCACTACCTCGCGGCTATCCAGCCAGAGCTGAGCGTACTCGCCGAAGTTGATCTTCCCGCCGGCGACGTTGCTGGAACTGGGGAATAGCTCGGCGTACTTGTCGTCGTCGAGCAACCCCAGCTTGATCAGCCCCTTTACCTGATCAACAACCTGTGAGGCTGATTTGATTCCTTTCTGTGTCGCGGGATAGGGGAGCGTTTCACTGCGCCGGCTGCCGTTCCACATAAATCGGATGCGGATCGATCCGTGGTGGAGGTCCATTCCTGCGGGCAGACCCACTGACTTTCGAGCCATTCGTAATATCTCCTGATGCTGTAGATGATCCTGCTGCCATGCTTATTCCAGACGCCAAGAGGTATCTGGTTCCTGGCTCGCTTTGAGCGCAGCGCCGCAATAGTGGTGCCGAGGATTTCGGCCATTTGCGCCTCGGGAACCTTGTCACCGGTGACGCCATCGTTCAGTTGTTCTGCCGCTGACATATCTACCTCCCGCCGGCCGCAGTGGGCCGCACCGTCTTGATGATGTGAACGATGAAACCGAAGGTGATCAGCAGCCAGGCGCAGGTGCCGGCGAAGGCGTAGAGGATGTCGGCCTTTTCACCGTCCTCCAGAAGGCATGGGCCGATCCAGAAGAGCCAGCAGCCGCTGCCGACCAGGTACAGCAAAGCGCCCAGCAGGATCAGGGTGAGTTTGAATGCGAACATGTAGTGTCCTTGCCGCGCTGGGCGGCTTAGTAAAATTTTTATATGGCGGAGTGGGTGCGTCGTGCTACTTTTTTGGCTGTTCGCTCAACCAGTGTTTACAAACTGCAGCCTTACCGGGGGACTTGCATCTGGCTTGAGCGAGCTCTTATTCAAAGCTGTAGTGCGCCGCGCTGGGCGGTAGAAGGTGGGTTAGTCGGTTCGGAAGACTTCGGCGCGAATGGCTTGCCAGTCTTGCTTGGTGGTCACCGGCTCATGCCCAAACCACCGTTCCGCCTGTTTCGCCAAGTCCTCGCGGGCCTGCCTCCAACCGCCGCCACGACGAAGCGCGCACACTCGCACTTGGTCGCCGAGCGATTTGCACTTCCCGATCTTCGTTTCTGCGCAAATAAACATGCGTGCATACCTCGCCCGCCGCTCACCGGCAGGCATGTAGGGGGTTTGGGTTAGGGCGATGTGGTCTGAGCCGCCCATACCGCTTTCCCTTGCTCGGTCGCTTGGAAAAGAGATCCATATGCCGATGTTCCAGCCGATCCGCACCATTTCAGCAAGCCAAGGTCTTCAAGCTTTCCGGTAGTGCGCGTGTGCGACGATTTGTAGAAATTCGGAAGACTGCTCACTGCGACACCGAGCACTTTCAATTGCGCGGGCGACAATCGCGGCGCGCGTTTCATGGCCTCGGCCCCTTGTAGATGAAGACGTAGGCGAACCAGAGGGTGGCGATCATGGCGCCACCTCACGGCGCGCCCACCAGCAGACCGGACCGTCGTCGGTGTCGTGAATGGCCAGGCAGAACCAGGCTTCGCCATCGGGCCGATCCGGCTCCCAGTAGCTGCAGTCCGGGTCGCCTGCTTCGAAATAGCGCTCAGAGACCGCTTCGTCGCTGTGGTATTCGAGGCTCACCATCTTCACCTGCAAGCCCTGTGTAGCGATCCAGGCCTTGCACTTATCACCGTCGCCCTCGTCGAAGTCGGGCATATCGGGGTGAGCGAACATGCCGTATTCGTCGCGCACGACCGGGGCTGGCAGGATCAATTTGATTTCTTCAGGCATGACTTCGTCCTTGCCGCTATAGCGGCTGATTGTGAGGGGGAGGGATTAGTTAATGACCTTTGGTCGGATATGCGGAACCTTCGGCGCCACGCGTAGCTATCCACCGGCGTTGGTGTAATCTTGAGCGACACACATCTAATGAGGCCGGACCATGCGTACCCGCGGTCAGATCTACTGGAATTGGGCTGATCCTGAATTGCATTGCCGCAATCACGATGAGCGTCTTCCATCTGGCATCTTGCTGAACATCCAAGTCCGACTGTCAAAGACCAATCAGACCCAGTTATTCGTTGGTGTTTACGGACAGACTGGAATGATGATTTTTGAAGATAGTTTTCTTGATCGCCCGGCGCAGACCATGTCTCAGGCTCTGGTCTGGGGCTTGGATTTTGCTCGCGAGAGAGCTACGCAGTCCGTACCCAACCTTGCTTCTCCCCCAAAAGAGCGACGTCAAAGGTCGTTCTAGCTTCGAATTCAACCGCTTATCAGCTGATGTGGATCTTTGGAGCGAGTGACTTGTCACTCTTTTGGATCCCAAATTAATCAGATCCGTTATGAGGCCCACTTGGATGAGCCTTTGAGGAAAGCGGTATGGAAGACGTTCGATTCAAATACCACGAGCTGCTCGTAGAACTCGATGCCGCCACTAGCAAAATGATGATGTTGGTGTCGGCTGGGCAGATGACCGGGCCGGAGTGGCTCGAGTCTGCTCAGAAGCATCATTACGCCTATGAGGCTTGGAAAGATTTTCTAAGGACTGCCCCGGCAGCTTCGGAAAGTCGCCATTAGTCAGCAGGCGATGTCTTGAAATATGCACGTTTCGCGAGAGGAGTACGGATGTACTCCTATCGGGATTTGGCTGACTCGGCCGTCTTTGCCTGCCGCGCCTTGAAGCGCTCGTAAGGCCCGCCGGGCAGCGATGCAATCTCGTTGGCCGCCTTGATCAGTAGATCGCCCAGGGCTTTCTGTGCCTTCGGTGTGAATGCCTTGAAGCGTGTGCCCGGCGGGTAATAGGCGGCGTATGCCAGGCGAGCGCAAAGCGTCGAGGCTTCGTCGAGGCCGCTACTTCGACCGTACCCGATTAGGGTTTCGCGATCCTCCAGAATGGGCACCACCGATACCGGAGCGAACTGCTCGACGCCAAACGCCAGATACGCCACCCACAGGCCCTGCACATACTCGTCGGCGTAACCCGTGCGATCATCGCCTCGGGCCAGGGATCGACCATCGAGGAAGCCGTAGACCGGGTGCTTGGTTGCCATCACCCATTTTTCAAAGCGCTCGCGCTTGCCTTCTGGTTGTTCGGTATGGCGAGGGGACAGCAGGTCAATCTGCTCATCCGCTGCGGTCAGGTGCTGTTGCAGTTCTTTCTCCCGGCGTTCAGCGGCAACGCAGCGCTCGGCAGCAGTAAGAAAGCATTGCACGGCGCTGTCGTAGTTTTCAGCGAGAACAAAGAGCCGGCCCTCGCTGGCGTGGATGATCTCGAATTCGGCGGGAGAGCAAGGTCTTGCTTGTGCCTCCCCTCCGAACGCCCCGATGTACCACTTCTTCACGTCGCTCATACAGCCTCCCTCGTTACCAGATCATGGGCATTCACAACCGTCATGCCGAGGCGTTCGGCGATCAGGACTTCCAGGCGAGCGCCCTTTGAATGCTCCCAGCCGGGCAGGGTGGCCACAGTGTCGCAGTCCATCAGGGCGGCAATGTCGCGGCGCATGCAGTCGTTCCAGGTGCCGCCGTCGGGGTTCAGTTCGGCGGGGTTGGTGACGGTGTGGCCGCCGGCGCGCAGGTTGGTGGTCATGGCGTGGACGGCCGCGAAGTTGAGGCCGGGCAGGCCGGTCATGGGGCCGCTGAGGTAAATCCGTTTCACGGGGAGTCCTGGCCGGGTCATGCCCGGGCGGTGGGGTGGGTTCAGATTTTCAATTTATGGACGGGTAGCAGCGCGAGCTGAGATGATCACAATCTTCAGGACGAGATCCGCAGAGATGGAGAGAAGGACTGTAGGGATTCTTTTGGCTGTTGGGTTGGCAGTACTCGTTGGAAAGGGCGCTCTCGAAAGCAAAAACAACGCTCATACATCTAGTAGCTCGACCTATGTGACGGCTGAGACTAAGGCTGTACCTGTACCGGCTCCAGTAAGTCGGACAGTCGAGGCTACGAAGGCGGACGATTCAAAGTTCAATTACGATCTCTCCAACGCTCACAGCAGCCGAAATCTGAGTAAGGCTGATCTGGCTTGGCATGCTTTAAATACCTATGGCTGGGACTGCTCAGAAGTTATCGCTGAGAAACAGTCACCCGCCGAAAAATACTCAGTGATTACCTGCTCCGGCGGATTGAAGTTGCGGGTCTACCGGCGAAGTGATGCACACCCCATTATCCGCAACATGAAAGGCGGCTATGAGTGAAGCTGTTTAAGAAGCCGCCGGCCGATCCAGCGAACCACGGTGACGGCCTTGCTGTTGCCGATTGCCTTGTAGCGTGGGCCGTCCGGGCATTCGCTGGCTGGCTTGCCGCGCCAGGGGATCAGGGTGTAGTCGTCGGCCATGCCTTGGAGGCGCTCGCACTCGACTGGGACCAGGCGCCTAACCTGGGTGGGCGCAAGCAGGGCTGGCGGCGGGCTGCATGCGTCCAGAGAGGCTGTGTATTCCTCGTACCACTTGCCAGCCCCAAGAGCCGCCGTGTGGTGAAGCTTGGTCGAGTAGGCTGGAACGAGTGGCTGCCCACGCCCGGTACCGTCCTCGCTAGCGTCGAACCCTTCGGCTTTCAGCGTGTGCGTGATATCTCCAGTGATGCATACGGCGACCTGGCCGCCGGCGTTGGCGTGGCTGCCTGAGTGATTCATTGCGCGCAGGGTAGGGGCAATCACCCCTGCGTCGGCGCCATGATCCTTGCAGGAGAATGCCAGCACCGCGTTTTCCGCTCCGTTGTTTCGGCCCAAGGCAAAGGCAAGACGGTCACTGACCCCAGGGTCTTGCGTGCCATGCACCACCAGCAGGCCCGACTGGGCATCCTGGTTTGTCGCGCTACCAGCCGCCTTGCCATTGGCGTTGAGTGTGCCTGCGATCAAGTGCCCGGCCTGCGCCTGGCTGTCATCAGCGCCGCATGTGCCTACGCCGTTGGCGGTCAGAGCAGAGACCGGCTTGTCTTGGACAAAAAACGTCTCGCTGTCCAGATCGTTGCGGCCTTCGTGGTGGGTAAGGGTGCCTGCCTTCTCGATAGAGCCGGTCATGCGCCCGGCGCCAAAAGCCGGGATACCGCCGAACATCGATACGGCTGGACCAAAGTCACCCTCGCAGTTCGGGCAGCCATAGGCGCCTAGCTGCTCGGGGAAGACGTACTCACATCCTTCTCCGCACTGGAGCGCAGAGCCGAAAGGAGCTGTTCCGGTAACGTCCTGCCCCTGGCCTCGGCGCGGCGCATTATCCCGGCGCACGCCTTCTCGCTCAAAAAGTACCTCGGCGGGATCGAACCCGTCTCGAGCACTTGCGACAACGAACACACGACGGCGTCGTTGGGCCAGGCCGAAATATTGGGCGTCCAGGACCCGCCACGCGATTGTTCTTTTGGGTCCATACACACAACCAGCGTCCTGCCATTTTTTCCCTGGAGGCTGCAGCTCGCAGTCTTCCCCAGCAAGCGCGCCAAGAAAGCATCCGAAGGCGTTCCCTTTGTCGCTGAGGACGCCGGGGACGTTCTCCCAGACGATAACGCTGGCGGGCTTTCGCTGGCCGGCGCGAACATAGTCAACTGCATCTGCAAGCTCCACGTATTTGATGGTTAGGGCGCCGCGCGGGTCGGTAAGGCCTTCGCGCATACCGGCAACTGAAAAGGCCTGGCATGGAGTGCCGCCGACCAGCATGTCCGGCGCCGGGATCTTTCCGGCCAGCACCAGCGCTGGCAGCTTGGTCATGTCGCCGTGGTTCGGCACGTCGGCGTAGTGGTGGGCCAGGACCGCAGAGGGGAACGGCTCAATCTCGGCGAACCATGCGGCGCGCATGCCCAGTGGGTGCCAGGCCTGTGTCGCGGCTTCAATGCCGCTGCACACAGAGCCGTAGGTGATATCGGGCATAGGGGATCCTCGCCAGCTGGCGTGAAATGAGTTTGTGGGCTATTGGTATCTGCGTAGTTCAACCTGGCAGGAGGCCGATATGAGACTGCAAAGCGATATCGATGCACTCTCAGCAATCGACGAAGACGCACGCGCGATGCTGAAGCGGATAGGCATTCCCGACGACAAGCAGAAGCTTGAAGTCTTGATCTGCTTGCGACAGATAATCGATCTTGCGAGCTACAGAAACCAGATCGACGAGTATTCGGAGCCATTGGCGCGATAGTGCGCGGCTGGCACGGTTCGTTGATATGGGGTATTACGGGTGACCGGCATGGAACCGGATCAAGCGGCCTGAGAAATCGGCACGGCCTTCAGGTCGTCTTTTTCGTCAGCGTCGCCCAGATAAGGCTTCAGCTCCGCGCGGGTGTACTTGCCAGCCCTGATCGTGTCACTGGTATATCCGCTGTAATTGGGACGGAAATAGACCCCGTCTTTCATGTTGAGGATCATGAACAATGGCTCAGGCTCAGGGAAAAGAACCTCGCGCAAAACCTCGGCCCGCCGATAGTTCATCCCGGCCACTGCTCTGGCGATCATGTCTTCCAAGCGCTGGCGGCGGGCACGCTCGTTTTTCTTGGTCCTGATGTCTGCCGGCCGGTCAACAAATAGCTCAAAGCACGCCTTGTTGGTGTATCCGTATTTGCCGTAAGACACCCACCACATGTTGTTGATGTTCACGAACGCGGTGCCCTGGTACCAGCGGCCTTTGCGGTCAGTCGTCCAAACCTTCGAGCCATGCTGAATGGTTTTCTTGTCGCCTGATACCGAGTTGTAATCGGCAGCGGGAATGTCTGGCGGACCGAAGCGGCGCTTGCTTACATAGTCGGCATTGATCCACTCGATGTTGGTCAATCCGCCTAAACCGCACTTCCGATCTGACGACTTGAACGTGTAGCCCGTGAAGACGTTGCACAGATAGTCACGAATGCGCGTGCGGGTACGCTGCATTTCCAGGCGAGCCAGGTACGGCATGTGCTTCTCTTTGTCGCTTTGGTACCGCCCGCTATGATCAGCGCGATCCGGCGTGTTCACGGCCTGGAAGAACTCCAGTTCAATGCTGCGCCCGCAGATCTTGAGGTCGGCTTGCAGATCGCCTTTCACGCAATGGCGTGAATTGTTGCCAGTGAAGATGTGGGTCTGCTCGCCGACGGTCCATCCGATACGATTGAGCGTTTGAATGATCCGCTTGAACACTTCGCGCTTGAACTTGCGCTCCCAGATCACCTTGGCGTCCCACTCGCGAGGAATACCTTCCTCCCACACAGCCAGGCGCGCCTCGCCGAACGACACGCGACCTTCGCGTTGAATTTGCATTGGATTGTCTCCAGTCAGGCGCCGCCCTCCGGGACCGGTGGTGGCAATTTGGTTGGGGTTCGTGTCTGATGTGTCAAAACGGAAAGAAGGGATGTCGTCCAAATGAAGCTCGCAGGCTTGATCGCTGTAAATATAAAAAAAATGCCAAGCGATTGGAGTTCTGTAGATTATGTAGATAAAAGTACTGGTAAATTTCACAGGATTTATAAGTATAAAAATAAACCATGTAAAAGTGTTTATATCAAATCAAGGCTTGGCGAGCATATGGCCGGATACGCGTTGATAGAGAAAGATATTAGGAGTGCGCTGGTTTGGCTTCGTAAAATTAAGGAGCTAGTTGGTGATTTTGATAGTAAGAAAGATGGTGGGT
Organism: Pseudomonas sp. 14P_5.3_Bac1; assembly: GCF_025466135.1. Taxonomy (NCBI): domain Bacteria; kingdom Pseudomonadati; phylum Pseudomonadota; class Gammaproteobacteria; order Pseudomonadales; family Pseudomonadaceae; genus Pseudomonas; species Pseudomonas sp. 14P_5.3_Bac1. The sequence goes on from NZ_JANLOF010000017.1 coordinate 21,946, forward strand.
TTAGTGTTAATCGCGATAGGGAGAAATTTAATATTATTAAAGGTCTGTTTGTTGCATCCCTGACTTTTTATGGTAAGTGTTTTTCTAAATGTGATGGAAGACCTGTAAAGCTCGAACGTAACCAGTTAGAAGAAAAGTATAGAGCTATTCACGATCAGGCAATTGCATATCGTCATAATTTCGCAGCGCACAGCGGGGCTATGCGGCTTGAATTTGCACGTATTGCATTAGTTATTCCGGAAAAAGTGAAGCATGGGAAAGATATTCCGATTAACCTTTATACAGAAATTAATCAACCAGATTTAGCTTGGCATAGCAAAGATAAGGAGTTGTGGTTTATTGAGCTTTTAGAGCACGCTCAAGAGATGGTTAAAGGGAAGATTAAAAAAATAAGTGATAAGATTCTCAATGAAGAAGTTCTTCCGAAAGGCCCAGCGAGTTTCTTCAAGTAATTGAGCTGTATTCTCGTAATTCCTACGTCTAAGGGGAAATGCTTTCTACATTCTGAGGCAGTGTGAGCTCGTCACCAGGTTCATCAGGGTCTTTTGCCAATTGCAGCAGCCCGGCGGCCCTGATGATTTGCGACGCCTCCTCAGTAACAACAAAAGGTGTCGTGACACACTTGAGCATCTGCGCCGCCGTTTCGAAGTCGGCGGCGATCACGTTGCGCAGCAGGTTCTGAAACACTTCCTGCTGATTGTTGAAGTCGTGCTGCATCATCAGGCGCTTCAGGTCTTTCTTAAATACTCCTGCGACCTCAACCGTAAATTTTTCGACGCCCAAGGCAGCGTCCTTTGCCGCTGTCTTCCTGCGCTTGCGGCGCTGCTTCAGCGCCTCCGCCGTCGACTGTTGCTCTTCCTAGGCCATGGCCTACCTCTTCGATTTCATGTGCTGGCAAATCAAGCCATGCCTGGCGCCGGCGCTGTCGCACCTGGTTGCTGATGCGCTTCATGGGGTGTCTACGAACTTGAAGCCGTTCTCCTGGGCGATCAGCGTGACGCGCTTGATGTACATGCCCAGGTTCTTTGCTGCCACGCTGGCGACCACGCCCTTGGCTGCTTCGGCGCGCATCGCCGGGGCCAACTTGTCGCGTTCTTTCCGCAGGCGTTCGTGGTGCGCCGTGGTGCCGTTGAATGGGCCGTCGACACCCACGCCATTCGGGATTACCTGAGCGGACTTGCCGGCACCGAAGAAGGCGTCCAACTGCCGGTTCAGGTCGTCGATGATTGCATCCCGCGGATTGGGCATTGGCACGCCGATCATTGCGCACCACCTGAGAGCGTCACCTTGACGCCATCGGCTCGCGATTCCAGCGCCTGAGCCAGGTTGCTTGCTTCCTTCCAGGTCCAGCGGAAGCCCTTCACCTTGCCGGTGCAGCGCTCCACGATGTGGTAGGCCTTACCCGAGTCTGTGTTGGGTTTTGAAATCGAAGGAGTGTTTATTTTTTTGTGCGGACACAGGGGGAACCTCGCTTAACCAAAGTTAGTCTCTGTTGAAGCAGTTAGAGATGAGTGACTGACGCTCACGAACGGGGAGGTGGTATGAGATGGATTTTGAAAATCACGAGCCCTAGTGGCGAAGTGTTTTACAGCGAAGCGAAAAGTGGTGATGGAAATAGGCGTCTTTGTGCCGATCCTAAACATGCAGAGCAGTTTGAGAGCCGGACCGACGTTGAGTCGGCGCTAATCTACTTTCAGCTCCTATGGGAATTCAGAGGTCATCAGCACGAAGCCGTAGAGCACAATCAGCTAGATGATCAAATTCAATTGGCGTAATTCCTTGATATTACGAGGATTATGCATGAGCAGCATGTGGCCGTATTGAGGGGAGTGACTTGGTTCTAGTAGATCGAGAATGGCCTATTGATCTCGCATACCCTGATGGCACGACGGCCAAGGTTGACTTAGCTTGCGTTGCCGATTGCGATCTTGTTCTGACGGAGTTGCGGATTGAAGTCTTAACAGCAGACGGTGTGCGAATTTGTTTTGCTGACAAGGCCATGTTAAAAAGTCTCGCGGCAGCCGCTTTGCGCGGGAGAGAAATCGTCGACCAGTTCGTCCAGAAACGCTCGGTTAAATAATCCCTACTTCAAACTCGCTGCCGAGGATCTTGGCAGCACACTTAATCTGCTCGATGCCACCCTCAAACCGGAAACTCAGGTTGAAATAGATCGCGCCGTCCAGTTCTAGGTGAGAAACGCTGCTTACGCAAAGTGCGTCGGAGTTCATGTACGACGCTCCCATACATTCTCCTGACCGATGATATTGGGGGCAATGCTCTTTCCACCGCGCCACCGCGCGCTCAGGCGCTCGTCCTAGACAACCTATTCGGGCCGACCCTCCTTGGAGGTGCCTTGGCAACCGTGGCGCTGGAGAGGAGCGCGGTATCCGTACTCTTCTAGGCGCCACTAGCGGACACACAGTTCACTAGTGGCGCTGAGCGTCAAGCCTACGTGATAGCCGCAGCTGCTGGAGGGCATCATCGGAGCCCATTTGGCGGACTTGACTCAGATTGGCGAGCTGCGCATTTTAGGGCGTACGTTTACATCCCAGTAGATGGCAATGGCTACTCAGGGCAATGCGGCGTTCCTTTACATGTAGTTGCTCATGCGTTATCTCCAAGCGTTCGTCTGCCTCGCAGCTGGCGTGATTTAGGTTTGTGGACTATTTGTCTCTATGTACATTGCACCCTGGCAGGAGGCATGCATGAGACTGCAAAGCGATATTGTTGCGCTCGCAGCTATCGAGGAGGATGCTCGAATGATGCTCAAATGGATTGGACTACCCGAGGACCATAAAAACTGGATATCGTCATTTGTTTGCGGCAGATCGTCGATCTGGCGACATATACAGACGAGATTGGCGATTATTCAGAATAGATCGCGCGATAGGGCGTTGCTGGGATGATATTGTTGATACGGATCATTACGGATGACCGGCATAGGACCAGACCAAGGATTCGCATGCACGAAGCGCAAATCGATTTGTTGGAGAAAACGTTGCGGATGATTGGTTGGCTTGCGCTGGTCTTGGGCATCCTGATCCTATCGCTCGGTATTTCCAATAAAATAGATTTAGAAGACATCTGCGACATCCACGAGGGCGCCTTGATCGTCTGGCCACCGTTCATAATCGGTGTCGTGGCGCTCTGGAGCCGCGCCTTTATCAGAGCTGGTCGTCGCTCAGTATAAGCAAAAGCTTTTCGCCTGCCTTTACTGTTGTAGTGAGTAATGTGGGCTAATCGTCACCATCGTCTTCGGCGTTTCTTTGTAGCGACTCAGCGAATCCGGCCTGTAGTAGTTTGTGCGCCACGTTTTCAGATATCTCGAAATCGTGGCGCACAATTTTGAAGTACAAGGCGGACCTTTCGGCCCCCAATGAGTGGGCATGTGCAATCAGTCGCCAAACGGTAGTTCGAACTTTCGTCTCTCCAAGTCCGAAGGTGAGCGCTTCCAGTCGGTCACGCATTCCCTGGCGGAAGTAATGCCGGATGATGTCGGAAGGCCCTTTGATCTTCGGAGGCGCCGGCGGCAGTTCTTCGGCCCCGCCATTCAACACCAGCAGCTGCATCGCCTCGCCGATTTCCTCAATCTCATGCCAGAGCATCAACTCGTCGAGCATCTGCCGGGTGCCGTACGGTACCGTGTGCCGCAATTCCTGCTCGCCCAGCTCCTGCCGTTTCTCGGCAAGCTTGGCGGTTCGCTCCTTCTGTCCGGCTGCCATGGCCTACCTCTTCTATTCCGCTGGCCGGCAGTGCGAGCCAGGTTTGACGTTTGCGTTGCTGGGGGCGGGCTATGCGGCGCATGAATCGACCTTCACCTGGTGCCAGGCGCCGACTGCTTCGAAGATGCGCGCCGCGTGGGCCTCGTCCAGCGACATCGCTTCAGGAATGGCAATCCAGCCCGACGCTACCATCTGGCTTTGATTGGCCTCGTCGCGCAGCTTCTTGTAGCAATGCTCGATCACGTCTTCCAGATGATCGGAGAGGTAGACGCCATCGGGCGCTACCTCCACCGATTTGTTGTACCGGTCACCGCGGGCGTCGATGCAAAGCGCGCTGAGATAGATCGTCCACCGGTGGGGGATACCGCAGACGGCCTGGCCAATCTTCCCTGGTGCGATGTTCTTCAGCGATTTGTAATTGATCATGCCCTGTCGGCCGCTGGGGTCGATGTTGACCACTGCGACGTGGTTGGATGCCAGCAGCGAGCGGCACGACCGGGCGATGCGCGCCTGCAGGTTATGGGGCTTGCGTTTGCTCATAATGCCTCCGCGAGTTTGCGCAGCGCTTCACGCTCGGCCCGGGTGATGAGCGGCTTGCGGCGCTTGAGGATGGTTGTCGGATCGACGAATTCCGAACGCTTCGCCGGGGCTGGATTGATCGCCGGGCTCTTGCCGATTGTGAACTTGCCGCCGGCGGCCAGGTGCTGACGGACCTGACTGGAAAGCTCCAGCGCTTTCTCGTGCCGAAACTCGATGTCTGATTTCAGGTTACTGATCATGATCAGGCTCCTAGGCGATGGGCTTGCGCCCGGGCTTTGTCCGCTACTTCATCAACCATCCTGCCAAGCTCCAGATTGAACTGGACGAGCTCCTGATGAAGCATCGTGATGTACTCCTCATCGCGCTCGATGGTCTCGATATACAGCCGGCAGTCTTCATCCTGGCGTGGATCGAACGATAGGAAATCCCACCACTCTCGGCCCGTGACGAACATGCAGCCCTGAACCTGCGGCTTATGTTCCTCGGGCATGCCTTCGAGCCAGGTGCGGACGTGGACGGCCTCATTGAATGGGCATTTCGACTCAAGACCCCCGTCCTCGCCAATCAAGCCGTCCGGCGAACAGCCCAGCCAGTCGTATTTTGGATGAACGACGAAGCCCGACTTGATGACGCTATTACCAGTCAGGATTTCGTAGAAGTCGTGGCTCGACTGCTCAACCTCGGTTCCCCAGGCCATCGACTTGCTGCTGACCGAATGTTTCGATCGGTTTGCCAGGCGCTCAAAAGCCAACTCGCGCATGTAGGTGGTGCGGGCCGCAAGCGGCTTGCGTTTGCCGTGTTTGTCACGGTCGCCCCATGCAATAACATCCTTGAATCGGCTGGCGGTGAGTCGCCCGCTGCGATCCTGATGCCACTGCTCGGTGCGCTGGAGGTCTACAGAGGCGTTCATTGAGCACCGTCCTGACTATCGACGCCGGCGGCAGCTTCGGCGCTATCACTGACAGTTGTGAACTCGGCGTCGATGGTTTGTGCAATGGCCTTCAGTTCGCCGTGACGGGTCACGCCAATGGCGCCGCGCTGTTGTGGTTTCAGTGCTTTCCAAGCTTTTTCATAGCCTTCAATGCCCTGCTCTTGAGCGATTTTTTTCAGCTGTTCGAAAAGGTCGGAAGTCGCTTCTGTAGTGTCGCCCTGGGGTACTGAGGCGGCACCTACGTCAGCAGGCTTTTCGCTGGTAGTTCTCGGGGTAACGTCTGTTTCTGGCAGCGTATAGCCGTCGTCCAGTTCTTCGCGGGTGTATACGCCAAGGATCACGTCAGGGCAGTACAGGCGAGCCCATTTTTTGAGGGCCAGGTAGGCGATCTGCTGCTTCGGATCGTCTGCCCACAGCGTCGAGTTCCGGGTTCGTGCCTGAGTCATCAAAGTGGTCAGTTCGCGCGGGGTATCCTCGCCCACGAACGTAGCCCAAACGCGGACGCCCAACCCTTTCTCGTCATTTATGTTCCAGTTTGGGACGCGGTACTTCTTCGGTTGCCCGTGGTCATCCGTTTGTTTTTTGCTCTCAATCTCGCGGAAATTGCCAATGATCTTGTCCCAGTCGCCAAACCACTCGTAATGGATTCGATCAATGGTCGGGGCTCGCGTCGTGATGACCGCGTTGACCAGCTGGGCTTCATAGCTCAGTTGGCCACCGTTGACGATGAAGGTCTTCTGCGCGACTTGGAATGGGTTCATTCCCCACTGCATGGACTGCATGATCACTGCCATGCAGTCGGCAGTATTGCCGTGAAAGTGTTTCGGCAGGGTGGTTTTGCCCCCAGCCATGATGCCCGCGAGCTCAGTCATCGACTGCATGCTGTCGCGGTTGAGGATCAGCCCTGTCGGGCTGGTGTCCATTGGTACGGTAGAAATTTGGGTTTGGGCGTTCATTGCTAACTCCATAGCCGACGACTTTGGTCGGCCTCCGGGGTGGCTTCAGGGTTCTTTAGAACGACATGGCACGCAGCCAGGCAGAGGCCTCGTCATTGGTGACGCAGAAGGCCATGGCTACGACCTCGATCACTTCGCTGGCGCTTGGAATGCTCGAGTCAGCGAGTTCGTCCACCGCTGGGGCCGGATCAGCTGCCGCTACAAACGCTTGTGCTGGGTCAGTAATCACTGGGGCCGCAACGACAGCTACTGCTGGAGCGGGCGCAGCAGCCTGGGCGCGCAGACGGGCCAGCTCTTCCTGGTCGCGCTGATACTGCGCGTCACGTTCACGCTGCTGGCGCTGCTGCGCTTCCATGTCACGGCGCTGCTGGTCCAGCTCGTCCTGCTGTTTCTTCAAGCGCTGACGGTCTTCTTCGGCGCGCTGTATGCGCAGCTCCTCAGCCTCAACGTCGGCGATACGTTGCTTCTCGCGCAGCTCGTCGAGCTCTTTCTGCTGGGCCATCAGCTTGGCGGCAGCCTCTTCACGGTCAACTGCAGCCCTGTGAAGCGTTTCAAGCTGCTCAATGGCGTTATCGCGAGCAATGGTGCCTTCGGCTTCAAATTCGCCGTATTCTTCGGGAAGAATCACCGAGTCTTTGACACTTTGAAGAACGCTTGCGACGTCCGTAGCGCTGCGGCTTGCGTATGCGGCAGCGACAGAGCTGAAGCGGGTAATCTTGGCCCGGATGGCTTCGACACGCTCCGCTTCGATACGCTCGCGCTCTGCCTTGGCATCAGCTACGCGTTTTTCTTCGGCCTTGATTGCTTCGTCAACAGGAGTCTCGACTGCCAAGACTCGATCTTTCAGCGTCTCGCCGAACTCCTTTACTTGGTTGACGCGAGCCTGGGCGTCTTTAACCGCCTGCTGGTAGGGAGCCAGTGCCGTTTTGGTGGTGTTGGCCAGGGCATAACGCACGTCGCGTATATCGACGCGAACCTCCTTTGCATTCGCCAAGCCTTCGCTGGTCGAGCAGTCAACCACCAGTTTCCCGTAGGTTGTCTCTAGGCGAACGATTTGCTCCTCGTGCGGCCGATACTCCGCGATGTCGGTGACGGCGACAGCGGGGGCAACGGACTTCTTGGATTCATTGGTTTTGCTCGCTTCAAGCGATTCTTGTGCGGGTGCTTGGTTGGTATTTTTGGACATGACGATCCCTCGCCGCGCCAGGCGCAGCATTGAAAGTAGTGGGAGTGATTGGAGTTATGCGGCGGAAGCACGCGAGGTGTTGTAGTCGGCAAAGATCTTGTCGATACACGCTTGGTAATGGCGGTGCTCAGCTTCGTCGATGGCACGCAGCATGAACGCCAGGGTGATGCATGACCTTGCGGCCGCACTCGCGTTGGGCTTTCCTACGTCGTGGAGAAGGTTTTCGATCTCGGCGTCTATCCAGGCCACGGCTATCTGATGGTCTCTCTGTGCTACGTTCATTCAACACTACCTACTGGCGGGCAGATAAGCTCCATATGAGCCATGGCGGCACCTATGCGCAGCTTGAGGCTAGCGCGATTTTTGATTCGCCGAGCCTCGCGCTCAGCAAGCTCGTCAGCCGTGTACTCGTGGAACATGTCGACGTGCTGTTTCTTCCCGAAATTCGGTAAATCCCAGCGCCTGTCGGATTCCCTGGCCTGGGCGCTATCCGCGTAGCTGGTTGGCATGGCGAGTCTCCAGGCTCCGGGCGAGGGCGCAGGCTTCGTTGTGATCGCGGCGGAAACCCATCACTTTATCGGTCCGGGTATCAACCACATGGAAGAAGTCACGTCCCGCCGGCTTCACTGTCATCCTGAAGTGGACCACGGGCTCCGGCCGCCCAATCAGCCGGTAGAAGTCGGCAGTGGCGATACGAGAGCGCTGACGCAAACCGTCGACAATTTCGCGGCGTGATTGGATGCTGTGGTGCATGGTCACCTCCAAGGTGGCGGGTTGTTCACCTGTATTCGTCAACACTCATGCCTCCCGCTGGTTGCCGATGGGCGCGGGGGAGGAGTGCTGACGGGTAGAGGTGGGAATCCGAAAAATCGGATTGATATGAGAGGACAGGGAGTCCTCAATGCATTGCTGTAGGAATGGTGGAGCTGAGGCCCTGTTCAGAGCAGTCAGCCACCACTAGGGGAGGTGCTATTACTAGTGAATGCTGGTCGTGCTGATGGCAATCCAAGAAATAGCGAATATGCCAGCCACAAATATCACCGGACTGCCGAAAACTTTGTAGTGAAGCCACAAATCAAATGGCGTGGAAAAAGCGACCGCAACGTTCAACACTGCCATAGTTGCGAAAAGCAACGCCAGTGAAAGTGCACACATGCGCCATTGTGGTTTTGACAGATTTAAACGTTTTCCGAAAATGCATTGAAGTAGATTGAGCTTGAAACCGGCTTCAGCGATAACTACTACCAGAGCTAATGATCCGTACAAAATTGTAGGCTTAATCAATATGACGAATGAGCTAGGCAGTAGGAGTTTTCCAAGCAGTACACCAAATACCAAACCGAAAATTTGGAACAATAGAAACGCGCGCCACAAAAGCGCAAAGGACAGACTCAGCCAATTTTTTGTCACACTCATTCTACGAGACCTTAAGGTGTTCATCATGCAGCGGCGGTATGCCGTTTCACGTTTAGGATTTCAGTTCTAAGCTACTAGATTGTATTGGCTCCATAAAGTACGAAAATTTTGTCATGCAGGTGACCGGGCATTTAACGACAGGCTATCGTCGCGCTGGTTGTTCAGATAACTGCCGTCATGGTCTTGGAGCCGTCGCCGTGTTCCGCGGTGAACGTCAGCGGAGCCGGCCGTCCATTACGGCGGATCAATGCGTTCGCCTGTGCAAAAACAGGGTATGGCTCGCCAGCTCCATCAGGCAGCAGCGTGTTGCACGTCAAATTCGAGCAGTCTTCACCGTTCGGGCCGTCGCCATCGTGGCCAATGGAAAAGCTCGCCATCATCGCGATGCCGTGTTCCTTACAGATCGCGATGACCTGCCGCATGAGCGGGCTGATCTGAGCGTCGTAAATCTGTTCTTTGTTCATGGTCATGCTCCGGTTATTTTCCCGATGCCCACCGCTCTGGATGGGCATCAGTGAAAATGTCCGTCACGCAGCAGTCAGTGCCTGTTGCGCACGCAATTCAGTCACCGCCTCGCGCGGCATGCAGCCATCCGAATACAAATCGAAAAGGTCGCTTTCTTCCTGCGAGCCCTCAGCGACGTAATGCCCGAGCACATTTCCAGCCCTGTTCAGCCAGTCGCGATAAGCCAGTGCAGACGAGTCTTCGCGGCATTCGTCAGCCGCCATGGTTGCCATGTTGAACATCGAGTTGCCCTCCGTTGATTTCCAATGCCGCCTCATCGAAGCGGCATCAGTAAATCTGTGGGTGCTTCCCGCGCCGCTTACCAGGTCATTCGCCAGTTCGGTCAACACCTCGACAGCCGTATGGGGTATCCCATCGTTGGCAGGCTTTCGGGCCTGTCTGTCGCCGGTCACCAGTAGTGGCAGCGCGTTTTGTTCACCTGACTTCCTCTCGCCCCACAGGTGATAGCCGGGGCTGACCTCCCAGCGATTCGCCGGTAATCGTGTATGGCGCATGTTGTTAAAGAGCGGCGGGCTGTGATGCCCTTCGCAGTGGCTGTGAGTCGCTGCGATGGGTGAACATTACCGGGTGGTAATAAATCAAGTCAATACCGTATGGTAATTAATTTGTGGCGCCCACAAAAAAGCCCGCTCGGTGGCGGGCTGCGAATTCAGATTGGTAGGGCTGATGCCGTAGGGGCGGTGATGTCAGTGTGGCACCGGGGAGAACAGCGCCCTCGCAACCTCGTCCAGGCGCTTCTCGACCTCCACCAAGTCCGCTTGTTTAATATCAATCGCGCATTGGTAAGCTCGGAGCAAGCACTGCAGAAGCTCAAGGTCTGAAATCTTCGCAAGCTCGTCTTTCAGGTCAGGACGCTGCGAGAGCAGAAGCGCTCTAATCTCTTCTGCGGTTTTCGACTTTTCCATGGGCATTCCCTCCATAGCTCAGTTCGATTTTAGTGCATGGGAATGCGGAGTAATGGCCGCTGATCGCCAGATTGCTGAAGGGCAAGGCAGATACAAGAAGGCCGGCGCCGTGGACGGCTAGGAAGTGGCTGTCAGAGGGAAGTTGCGATCGCCTGGGCCAGTTGCTTGTCTGACATCAGCGGCGGTGCGCTGGTTGAATCGCCCCCGGATTCTCTAGACACCGTGCAAGCTCATTGCGTAACGCTTTTCAAACTCTACCGGTGACAGCTGATTGTTGAAACCATGGCGGCGTTTTACGTTGTAGAACATCTCGATGTAATCAAACACATCACTCCGAGCATCTTCCAGCGTGATGTAGATTTTTCGCTTGATTCGTTCCCGTTTCAGAAGCTGGAAAAAGCTCTCCGCCACGGCGTTGTCATGACAGTTGCCTCGGCGGCTCATGCTGGCAATCAAATTGTTTGCCTCCAAAAAGCTGCGCCAATCGGAGCTGCTGTACTGGCTGCCTTGGTCGGAATGAACCATCACCTCTTGCTTCGGTTTACGCCTCCAAACCGCCATCAACAACGCATCAATAGCCAAATCACTGGTCATCTGCGACTTCATTGACCAGCCAACGACCTGCCGAGAATACAGATGCAGTACCACCGCCAAATACAACCAGCCTTCATACGTACGAATGTACGTGATGTCGGTTACCCAAACCTTGTTGGGTTCCACAACATCGAACTGGCGCTTCAGCAAATTGGGTGAGACGACCGCTGGCTTACCGCCGTACTTTCCAGGGGGGCGTCGATAACCTGTCTGAGAACGCAGACCTTCAAGACGCATCAGCCTCGCCACACGATGACGACCACAATCCTCTCCGACCTCGCGCAGATCGTCGTGGATTTTGCGATAGCCATAAACGCCGCCGCTCTCCAGCCAGGAATGCTTGATCAAACCCAGCAGTCGCTGGCCGTCTTTGGCGCGTGCAGATTGCGGCTCAGACAACCAGGCGTAATACCCACAGGAATGGACTTTCAGCGTCATGCAAAGCCGTCGAATCGAATAGTCGCCCTCGTGCTGTTTGATAAAGGCGTACTTCAACCGCACTCCTTGGCAAAGTACGCGGCGGCCTTTTTTAATATGTCTCGCTCCTCAGTCACCCGCTTGAGTTCCGCTCGCAGACGACGTAGCTCAGCGTGCTGATCATCATCCTGCTGCCGTTCTTCTTGAGGTTTGCTGTAGCGCTTTATCCAGGCATAGAGGCTATTCGTCGACACGCCGAGACGGGCCGCTACCTCAGCGACAGGCAGCTTCTTTTCGGTCACTTGATTTGACTGCTTGGATTTTGAATTCTTCGGGATAACGCGGGTTGCTCATGGCACCTCCTGATTGGCCTCATTTTAAGGCATGGAGGTGTCTACGAAACCCGGGGCGATTCAGACATTTAGGGCTCCAAACTCAGTGCGCGGACTGCCATTCACCAGATTCCGCCTCGTACCTATCAAAAGACTCTCTAAGTGCCACAATATCCAGCGGCGACTTCGGGCTAATCGAGCCAGGCTCCTCTGGAACAATTCCATCAGCCTCCATCAATTCGACGAGCTTTTTGCCGCGAGCAATGCCCACATTCAGATGGCGAGCAACAAAAGCTGCGCTTAGGTGCTTCCCTGTTAGGGCAGCAATAACCGCTCTGCCGTACATAGGGTCAGCAGCGTAGCTGTCAGGATCCAGGTAGTTTTCCAGCCAGCCACCGAATCTGCATTCGGAAAGAAGAACATCTAGATCAGCTATTGTTTGATCAGCGCTCGCCAGCGCCTCCGCCAGGGCTCGCTCATGTTCCTGCTCGTTGGCGGGCTCGCCTTTGATCAGATGGCTAGCTGATAGGCCTGTCCCTGGAAGGCCGGTAGTGACCCTCACTCCCTTCTTGCTCTTGTTGATGATCAGCCCTGGCGGACCAAACGAAAAGCTGAAGCCGGACTTGCTGATGTTTAGCCAAACCCAGGGGAGTATTTGAATCCGCTTTTGAAATCTCATACCCATTCACCACCTCCTTGTGGTCGTTATAGCTTGCGAGCATTCCAGGCAAGCAGAACGCGAGCCTGGATATGCACTTTGGCGAGCATATCCCCCTCGATCATGATTGCTGGGTACACAGGGTTGTCTGAAATCATGCGCAGGGAGCCGCCTGTCAGGCGCTGAAGCCTCTTAATGAAAAGCTCGCCCTCAAGCGTGAAGACATAGATCGCATCGGTTCGGATCTCGGTTATGCCGCGATCTACTAGCAGGGCGTCGCCATTACGGAACGTGCCCTCCATGCTGTCACCATCGCCATCGATGATGGCCAGGTTCTCTAGCTTGGAATACGACAAACCCTGAGTCTTAAGCCAGTCAAGGTGAACGGTAATATCTCTGATCACCTCAATATGGTCAGGCGGCACTCTTCCGGCCCCCATCGAGCCAGCTACATCGAGCTGGGGGATGGTTATGAAGTTGGCGTCCTGAGACTTTCTTCGCGTATCAATAGGAATCGCGCTGCTCTCCGTGGCGTGGCCTTCACCAATCGGTGCATCTAGCGCGTATCTGGCGAGGCCGAATTCGCTTTCTATTTCCCGTGCGAAGTCCTCTCCAATGGTTTTTGCGCCGTTTTTTTTCCGCTCAAAAAGACATCTGGAGATGAAGTTCTGAGGCTTCTTTAGCTTTTCTGCGAGGCGCGACTGTGCGCCGCGAGCGCCAACTCCGTATTCGGTGTCCATCAGCTTTTTTAGGTTGTGCCTGCGCACTTCGCGAATATCCATCTTGCGATTCTCTACGGGTCATTACTCATTGGTAAATGACCATTAGGTATTGATTAAGTGGTTACCGTGCGGTAATAATTGCGCGTCACAGAGGAGAACCGTGATGCGAACTAAGCACACCCAGCTTTTGGAGTGGCTCAAAAGCGCCTCCGACGATGCCGTCGAGCGCACCGGGACCTCTCGCGGCTACCTGAAACAAATTGCCTACGGGAACAAGCAAGCCTCCGCTGCGCTTGCGGTTTCGCTTGAGCGTGAATCGGCAGGCGCCCTAAGTCGCCGGTCGTTACGCCCCGCTGATTGGAATTTGATCTGGCCAGAGCTTGCTTCTGCCGCCTGACATCCCAGTCCGCCGTTCCATTGAAGCCAGATTAGAAGAGAGCAGGCCCCATGCAAACGTCCAGTTCCAGACACACCATACAAACCCGTGATCAGGTTTTGGTCGCCCACGCTGCAAACCAGATTGCACGCACCAGTCTGAGCCAGGACGACTTCGCCCAGGCTTTGAGCCGCGAGTTGCACCTGTCGATCCCGGAGCGCGCCCAGAAGAAAGACGTTCCTGACTTCAACTCTGCGGAACTGACCGCCGACGTAAATGAGTTTGTGAAGGCGACCGGCCGCTGGCTCAAGCGTGTACAGCGCTGGCTGTCCGGAGACCAAGAAATGCCGTCCTGGCTGGAAGAGTCATGGGTCAACGCCCTTGAGCCTGAATTCCGCGACCACTGCGTAAACGAGCTGGCAAGCCGCCACGGTCTGACCGGCGCCCGTCAGATGACTAGCGACCAATGCGCGAACAAAAGCTTCGGTGCGCTGATCCGCGCGCTGGGCGATGTGATCGACACCGGCAGTGAAGTGTTTGATGACCAGGTGATGTGCGAGCAAGACCTGCCGCATCTGCCAGCGTTCGCCAAGCAGTGCCGCCAGGTTGAGGCGAAGGCGGGGGAGCTGGGGCGCCGCGCGGAGCAATTGCTCGCTTCGGCACAACGAAATTTGAAATCTGTTTCCTGAATTCCCGCGCATGCGCGGAAATCGGTGCCCATCGGGTTCGCACTATGAATTAAGCGGATCTGAAACCCAGGCACAAAAAAGCCGACGGTCGAGGTCGGCTGGTTTGTTAACACACTGTGAGGCCAATTATATGCATAGCACAAGCCAATCGATCAATAGCCTCAACAATCTCGCGCCACGCTTTTCGCAATCTGAAAACGTGGCGCGCATTAGCCCTCATTCAGTTGAGCTGGCGGCTTGACATGCAATACACCGTCACGATTAACCAAGTAAAGGCGCTGGAGTGGAATCCGAATCGCATGGGCCACGTCACCGCCCTCCAGCCTACCGTACTCCTGCCTCGGCGCCGGACGAAAAAGAAACCCGTCCCTTCTGGACTGCGCGCGCAAATATTCGCTCGCGATGGTCACGCTTGCCTGCGCTGCGGCTGTTCGGTGCTGATGCGCTTGAGGGCTGATCAAGTCTTACCTGAGAGCCAAGGTGGAGAGGCTTCTTTGGGCAACCTCCAGACCCTTTGCATGTCCTGCAATAGCTGGAAGGGCGTGCGGACGATTGATTTCCGCGCGTTCGCCGGAGGTGCAGCATGAGCATGGGCCTTATGGTCGCCGCGATGAAACTTCGCGTCGGTAATCCACTGCGTAAGCTGGTGCTGATCAAGTTGGCCGACAACGCCAGCGACGTAGGCGAGTGCTGGCCGTCCTATCAGCACATCGCCGATCAGTGCGAGATCAGCAAGCGCTCTGTTATGAACCACATCACCGCCCTGTGTGAGGCGGGACTTTTGCGCAAGGAAATCCGGAAGGGTGGCCCAAAGGGGAATTCGTCGAACGTTTACTTCCTGACCCTCGACGGGGGTGGTGCACCTCCTGCACCAGGGGTAGCGCAGAAGATTCACCCGGGTAGTGCAGCAGGTTCACCCCCTAGTGAATCTCCTGCACCAGGGGGTAGTGCAGCAGCTGCACCCAGAATCAGTAACTCTCTTGAACCAGTCATGGAACCCGTCATTGAACCAATTACACCCCCGGCTCCCGCCGCGGTTCTGCCGGCTCAGTCCCGTGGCTTGGTGCTGGTGGTTGACCGCACCGATACTCCCCGGGTCGAGATTCCCGCCGACATGCCGGGCCCCAAAGACCAGACCTGCAAAACCTTCAAGGTCTGGGCGAACTACGCGATGGCTTACCGCAAGCGCTACGGCGCCTGGCCGGTATGGAACGCCAAAGTCGGCGGCCAGCTCGGCCAACTGGTCGACCGCCTCGGCGCCGATGTCGCCCACCACGTCGCCGCCCACTTCCTGAAAACCAGCGATGCCGCTGTGCTGCGCAAGTGCCACAGCCTCAACGAGCTGCTGGCCAACGCCGAGAGCTATCACACCCAGTGGGTGACCGGGCAGCGCATCAACGGCACCACCGCCCGCCAGATGGAGCGAACTGAGGCGAACCACTCCGCAGCGGAGCAGGCCGCCCAGATGGTCCTGGCCAAACGCCAAGCAGGTGACCGCAATGAATACCTTTGAAATGAATGACCAGCAGGTTGCCGGGCTGGCCGCCGCCATCTGCGCCACCGCCGAGGCCATGGGCCAGGAAATGAACCCGGGCACTGCCGCGATGATGGCTGAAGACCTCTGTGCGTATCCGGTGCCTGTCGTGAAAGGCGCACTGAAGGCTTGCCGCTTCGAGGTGAAGGGCAAGCTGGCGATGGCCGACATCCTGAAACGCGTCCAGTCCTCCGACGGGCGCCCGGGCAAGGACGAGGCCTGGGCCATCGCCATGACCACCAACGATGAATTTGAAACTGTAGTGCTGACCGACGAGATCCAGCTGGCCCTGGCAGCCGCGAAACCCATCTTGGATGGCGGCGACAAAATCGGCGCGCGCATGGCGTTCATCGACGCTTACCAGCGGTTCGTGGGCCAGGCTCGCGAAGATGCGAAGCCGGTCAACTGGCACGTATCCGTGGGCTTCGACGCTAACCGGCGTGTGCAGGCTGTGACCAAGGCGATGGAGCTGAAGCGCATTCCCCAAGAGCACGGCCAGAAGTACTTGGCTGACCTGAGCATTGTTCCAGTTACCGAGGATGGCCGTGCGATTGCGGGACTGCTCACAGGCACCGTCACCCGGCCAAAGCCGCTGCTGCGCGCAAAGCTCGAGATCGTGAAGAACTCAATGCTGGAAATGCGGAAGGCCAGCGAAGAGCGCAAGCTCGAAATGCGGATTGACGCTGCCAATGAGTTGGCGGATCGCCGCGCGCTGTTGATCAAGCAGGCGCAGGATCTGGAAGAGAAGAGGGCAGTGCAATGACCAAGCCAGCGAAACCCCGCCCAATGCCTGTGTACCTGGTCCTGCGCCGCCTCGTCGATCCGGCCACGGGCAAGGATGTCGCCGCGTTCGTGCCTTCCTCCGATGCTGACCGGTCAATCCTTCGCGAGCGGGATTTCCGGATAAACACGAAGATCCGCGCCGACCTCAAGCAACCGCGCAATCCACGGTTCAACGGCTTAGTTCACGGCCTTGGTCGGGTGCTGAGCCAGAACATCGATCGGTTCTCCGGCAAGCAGTCCCACGACGCGATCAAGGCTCTGCAGTTGGAGTCTGGCGTGTACTGCGACGAGGAAGCGTTCGACATCCCTGGGCTGGGCCAGCTCACCCGCAAAACACCCCGCAGCCTTTCCTACGATTCGATGGGGGAGGAGACATTCCAAGATTTTTGGCGCCAGTGCTGCGCGTACCTGGTGCTGCATGACTGGCCGACGCTCACGGAAGAGCGCCTGACCGAAATGGCGGAGTTCGAAGCATTCAAGGAGGCCGCATGAAGCGCACCCCACTACAGCGCAAGACCCCGCTCACGTCCGGCGGACCGCGGCGCAAACGCTGCCCAGAGTGCCGAGTAATGTTCACGCGCTCCAGAGAATCGCAGGCTGTGTGCGGGGAGATCGAGTGCGCTATCGCATACGGCAAATCCGAGAAGGGCCGAGCGATCGCTGGGAAAGCCTTGGCAGAAGTAGGGCGCCGCGAGATCAAGGTCCGGAAGGAGAAGCTGAAGAGCAGGGCGGATCACCTCAAGGACACACAGCAGGCCTTCAACGCCTGGGTGCGCGCCCGTGATGCGGCGCTGCCGTGCGTCAGCTGCGGCCGGCACCACCAGGGCAAGTATGACGCAGGCCATTATCGGACGGTGGGGAGTAATCCGGCGCTGCGCTTCGAGCCGATGAACTGCCACCGCCAGTGTTCGCCGTGCAATACCCGGCTTTCCGGGAACATCGTGAATTACCGGATTGAGTTGGTGAAGCGTATCGGCGCCGAGGCTCTGGAGTGGCTGGAAGGTCCTCATGAGGCCAAGAAGTACACCGTCGAAGAGTTGAAGGCGATGACCGCCGACTACCGGGCAAAGACCAGAGAGCTGAAAAAAGGGGAAGCCGCATGACCTATCGCAACGTTGTTTCAGCAGTAGTGCGCGCCCTTGCGGCCGAGACTATCGGTTCCGCCGGCGGCTGCGACTTCGAGCCCAAGGTGCAGTGCGCCAAGCAGAAGGGGGAGATCGTCGGCAAGGAGGCGGCGTTTCTCCAAGACTGCTGGGTGTTCGGCCGGCTGCACAAGGCGCTCACCCCGGCGCATTGGCGCGTACTCGTGGCGAAGTACTCGACGCACCAGGAGCGAAAACACGGCGCTATTTTGGAGTTGCTCAACTCGGTAAAGACGCCGGCGCCGAAGCGCTTCCGTGAATGTGCAGTCCTGACTTGGGCGATTCCACAGGTGGCCGGTGCCGAAGGCAAGCGTTCCGCCACGGTGCTCCCTGCGGCCTGGTATGACATTGCCAATTGGGACAATGACGGCAAGCCAGATTCAACTCGGTATCGTTGGCGTTCATCCATACGAAATTCTTTGGATGGCCAGCTGAATGAGGCGCTGATGGTCGCTCAAGAGATCCTTGACGCCGAGGGGCTTATGGAGAACGTCATGGCATCGTAATTGCCGCAGCAATGAACTGGACAGATGAGCTGTACGACATCAGCTTTGAGAGGGGCGGGAGGTGATAACAAGCTTCCCGCCGACAGGTTTTGATGGACTACAAGGACTCGGTGCCTGGCGTTCTAGTCCCATCACATGCCGCGCTGAAACCACCTTGCGCCAGCCATTTTTCTAATGGTTCCGCTTTCAGGGGTTTTGTTATCAGGTATCCCTGAGCCTCTGAACACCCCCAGAGCGTGATTAGGTCCAGAATGCTTTGGGTTTCGACGCCCTCTGCTACGACTCTATAGCCTAATCCTCTAGCAAGCTCGATGAGTGTCTTAACTAGCCGTTTATCTTTTTCGTTGGTGTTGAGGTTGCTGATTAGTGATTGGTCTAATTTAACCGTACTCACAGGCAGTTGCCTTAGATATGTCCAGTTGCTGTAGCCAGTGCCGAAGTCGTCCACGGAAATTTCAATGCCTAACGCGCGGGCGCGCTCAAGCTGCTCAATAACTGTCTTCGGGTCTGACATGAGCATGCTTTCCGTGAATTCAAGCTCTAGATTTTGCGGCAGAAGGGCGCCGTTGTTTATGTATTCTGTAACGTTATTTAAGAACTTAGAGCTCTCAAGATCACTGACAGTGACATTCATGGAAATTCGTAATTCAATACCCTTGCCGAACCACTCCTTAGCTTGGTCAACTACGGCGTCAAGTACCCAGAGGGTAATTGAATGCATCAGCGCAGTTTTCTCTGCAAGTGGGATAAATTCTGCGGGACTGATAGGCCCGAGTGTAGGGTGATTCCACCTAATCAATGCTTCAACATTTTCACATGCTAGAGTAGGTAATGTGACTTTTGGCTGGAAAACCAAGCTCAGCTGATCTTCAGAGCGAACTGCATCAGACAGGGAGCTCAGTAAGGCAAACGCTCGCTGCTGAGCTGCGTCCAATTCAGGTTGATACGTCGCCCAGCCCAAGTTTCGGACCCTGGCGTCATCAGCTGCCCCTACCACTAACCGTAACCAGTCCCTCTCTTCTGCATCGGCGATTCTCAATACTCCAATACCTGTCTGCATGAGTATTGGGATTCCTTGACAATCAACCGGTTCGTCAAAATTTGAAAGAATCTCAAGGCAGAGACCTTCCACCGGCTGGCCACCTTCTAAGAGAAACCCAAAACGCGTTGGACTGATTTTGTACAAAAGAGAATTCTTAGGTAATAAAGACTGAAGTCTATCCTTAACGTTTAGCATTAAATTTTGAGAAAAGCTGTAGCCAAGTGCTTTTACTACGTCATTCAAAAATTTTGGAGATATGACGTCCACAGCAAATAGATCGTGCTGAATACCACTAGAACTTGCTAGTCGAATATCTTCCTCCAGTCTTAGTCGGTTGAAAAGGCCGGTAGGCTGATCAATAAAATTACGGGAACGTAAACCGATAATCCGCAAGACAACGAGTTGAGCGAAATAAACGAGCATCGCTGCATCTCGTTTGCTCATTGGTTCTCGAGGTGAAGTATCTATTATGCATAGGCTACCCAGAGAGAAACCATCACTTGTGAGAAGTGGCGCGCTAGCGTAATAGCGAATGAAGGGCGCGCCGGTGACCATGGGGTTATCTTTGAAACGCTCATCATCCTGCGCATCCAAAACCTCTAACGCCTTCCTGTCGCGTAGAGAGTGTGCGCAGAACGAAACGTCCCGAGGTGTAGTTTGCTGGTCAATCCCGATCCGCGCTCTGAACCATTGGCGGTGCTTTTCGACGATAGAAATCAGGGCGATGGGTGCATTGAAGTATTCTGAAGTCATTGAAATCATTTTTTCGAAGACTTCGTCGTCTTGTTCACTTTGCGGGCAGAGGGTCTCAACGCGTTTTAAGCGTTCTGCTTCGTACTCAGGAAAGTGGGTATTTACGTCCATGACTAACCTCGTGTATCACGACCATATGGCTAAACGGTATCAGATCCCCTGTAGGCCTACGACTCCTTTTACCTATCGCTCCAATAGGTTAGACCCAATCACACGTATGCGCATGCCCCGGATACTACTGTTTTGCCGTTCGAAAGGGTGTTGGCAGAAATTTGGAGAGCCCTGGATAGGTTTTAATCGGCGGAGCTACATGCAAAATTCTGATACCCAAAAAATGTTGCACTGAGTGAGAAAATGAGAGATGATTTGTTCATCCTATCGATCTTGCGCGTTAAGAGTTTACACTGCGGAGCCCGGCTCATATGTCGGGCTTTTTATTGCGCTCAGTTTGTGCAAGGTTGGAAATAGAGCTTCCGACTATAAGTTGGGACAGCGTCATGGTTTTGCGTGGCATGGCACAGACGCATCTCGACGACTTGGCGGAACGGTTCAAGAGGTTGAACGTAGGGCAGGCTGGCAACGCGAATATTCAGTTGCGTGGCTTGTTTTTTATCAGGGCCGAATGTTCGGAGCTTATTCAACAGCCGAACTTGCGCTGAAGAAAATAACGGACATTGGGCACTGCATCAGCATTGACGAGGCTCCAGTCCCTCAAAAATCAAGCGACTAAAGTTTTTATGAAGCCCCGCCTAGAGCGGGGTTTTTATTGCCCACGGAAGGGCGATTCAGCAAAAGGAATTTGCAGATGTTGAAAGAATTCAGATGCGGTGACTGCAAAAGACTTCTCGCCCGAATGGGTGGGTTTACAGAGCTCCAGATCAAATGTTCCCGATGTGGGACGCTGAATCATGTGAAGGCCGCGAGCCTCGAGCAATCGCCCATGAGCGCCATACGCCCAATATAGAGGCCTGAACTTAAATCAGCTCAGTAACGGAGTTTAAAATGGAAAACGCAAACTCAGCGTCTCAAACCTTGCAAGATCTTTGGACTCAAGTACAACCGGTGGATAACACCGGCATGCTTAGGCGCGTGGTTTTTGCGCAAGGCAAGTTTTATGCGGTTGGTGGCAACGGTCTTACCACAACCACTCAGGTTGTCAGCGGAGGCGCAACTGGTACAGCGTGGACCAAGCTTAAGGGCGCCGTCACTTCTGACAGCGGAAAGGTCCTCAACGAGCTGTACTGGAACGGTATTGGGGTAGCGCTTCAAGCCCTTTCTCAATCCGGCAATCTGATCAACGGCGACGCAGCACGCCCTGAAAGGGTTTGGACAGACCTTACGGCAACTGTTCGTGCGTCCGGAGACCTGTAAGGCATTGTGTTTTATCAGCCAACTTCCGGCAACAACTACACCTGGATACTGGTCGGGTCTAGCGGTAAAGTTTTTTCCCGTTATGGCGATTGGTCAGGCCAGGTGGAGCGTACTACGACCTTCACTTCTAGCGAGACTGTGTACTGCGTCAACGTCATTGGCAGTTTTGTGTTGGTTGCGGGATCGAATGGGAAGCTGCTTAGCGCTGTGAAGATTGCGACGGATAACCCGCAAACATTCACGCCCAGAACCAGCACCTTCGGCACTAGCACCATCCTTTCCATGAAGCTTTGCAACGGGAAAATGTTTATCGTAGGTGCGGATGGCAAGATTGCATATTCATCCGATGGGCTTAGCTGGACTGCTGTTGAAGATACCAGTTTCGGTGGAACCATCATCCGCGACATTGCTTACGGTAATGGCAAGTATGTAGCTGTCGGCGACGGCGGCAAGACAGCCGTTTCCGAGGATGGGATCGGCTGGGTTCAGCAAGCCAACACTTTCGCAGGAACCGATATCCGGAGCGTCGCCTACGGCAACGGCAAGTTTATAGCTGTTGGTGCAGGCGGCAAGATTGCTTACTGTACTCCATGATCGTCTATCTTCCTGCGTAATAGAGCCCAGCCGTCGCGCTGGGCTTTTTCATTTTCGGCCCTGCCACCCCTCGCTCTGAGCAGGGAGTGCAGCTTGCTAACCCCGTTTCAAGCAAGTTCTACTGCGCCGTTCGGACGCTTGGGTATTTCATCGTCGTGAATACCACTCTCCGCTTTGATTGATATGCGTTCGGGTGCGCTGAGGGCTAAATACACCGTATCTTCAACGACCTTAGCCACGTTGATTTGGATTTCGTCGCCTATACGCAAGCGCTTATTGGGAGTTCTAGTAATGACTAACAAAAGGCGATCCTCTCTGCTCAATTACTCATTTCGACGTCAATATTCCCTATCCGAAGTAAAATTGATGTAGGAATTATCTGATTTTTTGTGTGGAAATATCTTTTTGTCTCCGCTTCTGAATGATGCGGAACATGCAATTATTGAATCCCAGAATGGGAATAAATGCGGTTTGGAGTGAAGATGGACCCTACTGACCTAGGCCCAGGCACAGCTACCTGGCTGGGCGGTAGTGCCACCGTGGTACTGGGCGGCCTGCTATGGCTGCGCCGGTTTCTTTCTAAGGATGCGACTGACCGAGCAATGGACAGCGCCGATATCGGCACACTGAAGCGACTAAACGAGTTGCTGAACCAGGAGCGCGCCGCTCGCAAAGAAGCCGAGGCCCGCGCCGATCAATTCGCGAAGGAGCGGAATGACCTGGCAGCTGCCGTTGGGCGCATGGAAGGTAAGATCGAGGCGCTCACCAGCCAGGTAGCTCAACTCACTGACCGCGTGACGCAGCAGAGCGATGAGATCACCCGCCTTCGCACCAAGCTGGGAGGAATCGCCTAATGGACAGATGCGCATTGGAATTTATCGCACGCCGCTGGTGGCGCCGGGCTGAAGTTTGGTCCATTGCTGTAGTGCTGGTGGGTGGTGGGGCAGTACTGGGTTACCAAGCCGCATACTGGTCGCTCGCTGATAAGCAGAGCAGCCAAGTGACCGACATGCGAAAAGCCTACGACACCGCCATGACTGAGCGCGACAAGCGCCTAGAACAGCTGAGCCGCCAAACCGGTACCGCCGCCGACCAAGCCACGAAGGCTGCGACGACTGCTGCCAAAGCTGCCGACAAAGCGGACGAAGTCCTAAACCGAGCACCCCAGTGATGGCGTACTGCGGGTGCACTGCTTACTGAGTTAAGCAGATTAGGTTGCTGGACGCCTGAGCAGGCTAGATGAACGCTCAGATCGTCATAAGCAAGAGTAAGTGAGTGCGACATCGCTCTATACGTTTATCGCTTGACGAGGTGCAGCGCGTGCTTCCCTTTTCGAGCAGGACTATGCATTGCTCCATCGAGGACGCTCAGCCGGCGAACTTGCGCTTGAAGAGCAATCATTGCACCTTTGAGGTGCTCAATTTGGTCTATGAAAGATGGATCTTGAGCAAGTGGAGTGCCTTTGATCATTGCGAGGGTACTTGCCAGCTGCCTGTAATTATTTGCGGCATGGGCAAGCTCTCGTTCAATTTCTTCTTTATTCACTAGCGCTCCAAATTTTTTATTTGCACCTAAATATATGTCGGCACTGGCGCTCAGAAAGTTTAATTGGTGTGACGAGCGGCTAACGGTACGCCGTACCCCACGCGCCACATTTTTCGAATGCGCCCAAACGTGGCGCGAGGCTTTGCAACTGAGCAACCTCATCCGACTGCTTCACAGTACGCCAGTGATCCCGGATATCAATTCTGCGGTAAGCGCTATCGACAAGGCTATTGCCGATGCCCCGGCAGCGTTGTCTACCAGCGTTGCTAAAGGCTTGATCATTGGATTGCTCCATGGTCACCATGCAGGCCTATGAGATGGTATCTCAATGGATACCATTGCCCACTAAAACGGCCTGATCGATTGTGACTTTGAAGTAGCCAGCGGTGAATCAACACCGATACTGCTCGCTATCGTCTGTTAATAAATGAGATTTGAGCTTCCACTTTCGCCCGAATGGCGCTGGATTTCCCTTGGAAGTGAATGGTTCCCTTTGGATAGATGTTGATTACCATGCCATCAGGAAATACAAACTGTAGGGCTCCGACCGCATTGACCGCAGACCGACTGGCATCAGGGTATGCATTTTCAATATGCTTAACGAGTCTTCGGGGGTCATGGCATGACATCACCATTTGCTGCTCCTTAGCTATGCGAGTCACATATTTGCAGGTATTAGCTAATTATTTCAAGTTTGGAAAGGTGTGATTTTGAGTTGGCCGAGACCCCCTCCCTCAGCGCTTCATCTGGCCGATCTGCCAGACTTCCTAATTCGCCTAACACCAGCGCCGCAGGTATGGGACTGGCTACAAGCCGAGATACTTGCCGACACCGGCAGCCTTTACAACGAAGACCATGCCCATTTGCTGGATGCAGATATCCGTGTCATGTGGGCGTCGTCGAGCTTCAAGAAACAGGGACTCACAGTTCTTGGCCAGGCCGAACAGGTAGCGTTCCGCGCCGGCGGTTGGCAGAAAGCCCGGATGGAGCAACAGATGCGTGATTGGTTTGGCGAAGTGCCGGCTTTCATCATCACCCTGGCGGCTGACTACTGCGCCCAGTGTAGCGATCTTGAGTTCTGCGCACTGATAGAACACGAGCTTTATCACTTGGCTCACGCGACCGACAAGTACGGTCAGCCAGCATTTACCCAAGACGGCGCACCGAAGATCAAGCTGCAGGGCCACGACGTTGAAGAGTTCGTCGGAGTCGTTCGCCGCTATGGTGCGAGCCCTGACGTTCAAGCATTGGTGGATGCTGCAAATAGTCCTGCCGAGGTGGGGAAATTGAACATATCGAGGGCCTGCGGAACCTGTCTGCTCAGATCGGCCTGATTCTTGACAGGCTCTAGACGGATGAGAATTTATGGCAGCCCTGAAAAATGAGGTGAAGAGCTTCATCGTTCAGGCGCTGGCGTGCTTTGACACCCCATCCCAGGTGGTGGAAGCCGTCAAGAACGAATACGGGGTTGTGGTGAGCCGCCAGCAGGTGGAGACGCACGACCCAACCAAGTCCGCAGGTAAGGGTCTGGCGGTGAAGTGGGTGACCCTTTTCCACGACACCAGGAAGCGGTTCCGAGAAGAGACCGCAGAGATCCCGATTGCCAACCGCGCCTTCCGGCTACGTGGCCTGGGGCGAATGGCTGAGAAGGCCGAGAACATGCGCAACCTGGCGCTGACCGCTCAGTTGTACGAGCAAGCCGCCAAAGAGGTAGGCGACGTCTACGTGAATCGCCGCCTCGAACCTGAAAAGCCACTTGGCTCCCATGCGGACCAGCAGCACGCCGTTGCTGAGTACACCCTGGAGCCTGATGAGAATGTCCCGACTTCCCCGCACCTTTGATCCTCCGGTCAAGCTGACCCCCAAGCAGGCGAACATTTACTGCTGGGGATTTCAGCCTGAGGCTCGATTCCGCGATGCGGTGTGTGGTCGCCGGTTCGGCAAGACGTTCTTGGGCAAGGCCGAGATGCGCCGCGCCGCACGTCTGGCTGCTGAGTGGGGCGTGAGCGTTGAGGATGAGATCTGGTACGGCGCGCCGACCTTCAAGCAGGCCAAGCGCGTGTTCTGGCGTCGGCTGAAGCAGGCTATCCCCGAAGCATGGCGTGCACACCGCCCGAATGAGACTGAATGCTCAATCACACTCAAGTCCGGCCACGTCATGCGCGTGGTGGGACTCGACAACTACGACAACCTGCGTGGCTCCGGTCTGTTCTTCGTCCTGGTGGATGAATGGGCGGACTGCCCGTGGGCCGCGTGGGAAGAGGTACTGAGGCCGATGCTTTCGACCTGCCAGTACACGATTCCGGATGTCGGGGTGCGAAAGGGCGGCCACGCGCTGCGTATTGGCACGCCGAAGGGCTTCAACCACTGTTACGACACGTATCTGGATGGCAAGCCAGGTGGCGAGCCGGATCACAAGAGCTGGCAGTACACGTCATTGCAGGGCGGTAACGTCCCCCCTGAAGAGTTGGAAGCGGCTCGCCGGAAGATGGACCCGCGTACCTTCCGGCAAGAGTACGAAGCTGGCTTCGAGAACTACGCGGGCGTCGTCTACTACACATTCAATCGCGATGAGTGCCGAACCAGCGAGCGAATCAAGCCAGGCGAAGCGCTGCACATCGGTATGGACTTCAACGTCATGAAAATGGCCGCTGTCGTCTATGTCGTGCGTAACGATCTGCCGATGGCCCTGGATGAGTTTCACGGTGTTCGGGACACGCCGGAGATGATCGAGAAAATCCAGACACGGTTCCCTGGGCACTCGGTGGCGGTCTATCCCGACGCCAGCGGGCAGAACACCAGCAGCAAGAACGCGAGCGAGTCAGACTTGTCGCTGTTGAAGAAAGCAAAATTTACGGTGATCGTCGACTCCACAAACCCTGGCGTGAAAGACCGCGTGAACTCGGTGAACGCCATGTTCCTGAATGCCTACGGCGAGCGAAGAATGAAGGTCAACATCGACCAGTGCCCTCAGCTCACCTTGTGCCTGGAGCGACAGACCTACACCGACAAGGGCGAGCCGGACAAAGATCCGAAAAAGGGTCACGACCATATGAACGACGCCGCCGGCTACTTCATCGCCAAACGCTATCCGATCAAAGCGATCGTCACTTCTATCAAAATGGGATACGCCCGATGAGCACCGACATCTCCTTCAAGCGGGCGGAATACACGGCAGTGCTGGATCGCTGGGCTACCGTCCGCGACGTCTGCGCCGGTCAGCACCGGGTTGTCGACCGACTGCCGTACATCAACACACACGATAAGTCCCCGGAGAACGAAGACCGGAATCGGGCTTACCGCGAGCGAGCGGTGTTCAAGAACGCCACCGGGCACACCCGTAACGGGCTGCTGGGCCTGGCCTTCCATAAAGACCCCACGCTCACGGTGCCGAAGAAGCTGGAATACCTGCAAGACAACGCCAACGGCTCCGGAGTGAGCATCTATCAACACTCCCAGGGCACGCTTGAAAAGGTGCTTGAAGCTGGTCGCCACGGTCTGTACGTCGACTATCACCAGGACGACGGCATCGGCGGGCATTCGGTGATCCTGTCTTACTGCGCTGAAGACATAATCAACTGGCGCACGGGCATGGTGAACGGTCACAGCGTGCTAACGCTGGTGGTCCTGCGCGAGTCGCCGGAGATTCCTGACGGCTTCGGCTACAAGACGGCTGAGCAGTACCGGGAGCTGGCGCTTGAGGATGACGGCTTTGTTTGCCGCGTCTGGCGCCGGTCCGGTCCGAAAGGTGGCGGGCCGCTTGCGGTCATCGACGAGTTCAAGCCCGAAGGCGTAACCGGTCGCCTCAAGGAGATCCCATTCACCTTCGTCGGCGCGCAGAACAACGACCCAAGCATCGACGAGTCACCGCTGTACGACATCGCGATGATCAACCTGGGCCATTACCGGAACAGCGCTGACTACGAAGACAGTGTGTTCTGGTGCGGCCAGGCCCAGCCGTGGATCAGTGGTTTGGATGAGCAATGGCGCGACTGGATGGAGAAAAACGGCGTTTACGTCGGCTCCAGGGCGCCAATGATGCTGCCGGCCGGCGGCCAGTTCGGTTACGCGCAGCCATTGCCGAACACTCTGGTCAAGGAGGCCATGGCCGACAAGAACCAGATGATGATTGAGCTGGGCGCGCGGATGGTGGTTGCGTCTCTGTCGTCCAAGACGGCGACCGAGGCCCGCGGCGACCAATCGGCGTCCACTTCGGTGCTCGCCGGCTGCGTGGCGAACGTCAGCGAGGCATACACGAGGGCGATCATGTGGTGCTGTGCCTACATGGGCATCGCTGACAAGAAGGTCGCCTACCAGGTCAACCAAGAGTTCGTAGAGCTCTCGGCTGATCCACAGATGATCACAGCCTTGGTTGGCTTGTGGCAGAACGGCGGCTTTGCGAAAGCTGACCTTCGGGCATACCTGCGCAAGCTCGGCTTGATCGCACCAGAGCGTACTGACCTGCAGATCGACGGCGAACTGGAAGAGCAGGGCGACGGCCTGGGCTTAGACGACGAGGACAAACCAAATGGCGGTAAATCCGGCAGTACTTGATGCCACGATCCGGCACGCGGTCTTTCTCGAAAAGCTGAAGGCGGGGGAGGTGGGCAAATTTGCTCCTTTCCTTAAGGAGATTGACCGGTCTATACGGGATCGGCTGACCCAGTCGGACCTGACCGAGTACAACGTCAAGCGTCTGGAAGCGCTGCTGAAGGAGGTGGATAGCCTGCTGCTGGGCATCTTCGACCGCTACAGCGCGCAACTGAACCTCGACCTGGTGGACATCGCCAACTACGAGGCCGAATTTGAGGCGACCAGCCTTGCCAGGTCGGCGCCGGTTGGCGTGTCGCTGGATGTGGTCGCTCCGACGGCCGCTGTAATCCGCACCGCAGTGCTGACGAATCCGCTCAGCGTGCGCGGCACAGGCGGCGGGAAGCTGCTGAAGGCCTTCATCAAGGGTTGGACCGGTGCAGAGCGTGAACGAGTTACCGGCACCATCCGGCAGGGCTTCTTCGAAGGTCAGACGAACTTCCAGATCATCCGCAACATTCGCGGCACCAAAGCGGCAGGATACAAAGACGGCATCCTGGCCACTACCAACCGCAATGCCAGCACGGTCGTGCGCACCGCGATTCAGCATGTGTCGTCCCAGGCGCGCATGGAGGTCGCCAAGGCCAATACGGATATCGTGGAACAGATCCAGATGGTGGCCACGCTGGACAGCAAGACCAGCCAGCAATGCCGCTCAATGGACAAGCGTAAGTTTCCGGTGGACTCCGGCCCAAGGCCGCCTTTCCACCCTAACTGCCGCACCACCTTCATTCTGTTGACCAAGCTCAGCGCGATGTTCGCCAAGGGCGCAACGCGTGCCTCGGTAGGTGCAGACGGCGGCCAGCAGGTGAGTGCCGACCTTGATTACTATCACTGGCTCCAGCAGCAGCCGGCTTCGTTCCAGGACGTTGCCATCGGTCCTGTCCGGGCCAAGCTGTTCAGGGAGGGCGGGTTGACCGTCGAGCGCTTCGCCGAGCTGCAGCTTGATCGCAACTTTGCTCCGCTGACTCTGGCGCAGATGAAAGAGCTTGAGCCTCTGGCGTTTGAACGTGCTGGATTGGTAACCTGATAGCTCGCATATTCAGGGAAGAGTCAGATGCTCTCAAGTCTCACGGATGAAGAATCAGATTGCCTATGCCGTATTTTATGTAGTTTGTTGGAGGTCGGTATCAGTGATAGGGAGCAGGACACCGACGCTGAGTTTCACTTGGCCTTGTCTGAGCTTGATGAATTTGTGCTTTCACTTCGCGGTAATTCATACGCCGAGGTGGACAAGGTTCTAAATGCAATTTTTTCAATCCCGGAAATTGAACAGATATTTTATACGGAGGCGAAACCATTGATTGTTGGAGGGTCGGGAATCGATTGTGCAAACTCCCTGGGTAAACTTCACAGCAGAGCTGAGCATTTATTGGAGTTCATTAACGATTATTCAAATGCAGATTTTTATTACATGACGCACTGGTATTGAAAACCAAAATTCAAACAACCCGCTTCGGCGGGTTTTTTTATTCCTGCAAAGCGGGCTAAACATACCTAAGGGGTGCATCAACGTGGCAGAAGAAAACGAAATCGACCTGGAAAACCCGGCAATTAAGGCCGCTATCGCGACTGCCGTTGAAGCATCCGTTTCCGGTTTGAAAACCAAGAACTCGGAACTGCTGGGCAAGCTGAAGGAACCTCCGGCAAGCTGACCCAGTTCGAAACCCAGTTTGAAGGCATCGATATCGACGCCGTCAAAGGCCTGCTCAGTCGCGCCGGGCAGGACGAAGAAACCAAGCTGCTGACCGAGGGCAAGGTGGACGAGGTATTCAACCGCCGCACCGAGCGCCTGCGTAGCGACTACGACAAGCAGTTGAAGACCATCAGCGAGCGCGCCGAGAAGGCCGAATCCTTTGCTGCCAAGTTCCAGGGCAAGGTTCTGGGTGACTCGGTACGCGGTGCGGCACTGAAGGCCGGCGCTCTGCCGGAAGCAACAGACGACATCATTCTGCGCGCCAAAGGCGTGTTCACCCTTAACGAAGATGGCGATGCAGTCGCCGTTGATGAATCCGGTCAGGTCATCCTCGGTAAAGACGGCAAAACCCCTTTGACTCCGCTCGAATGGGCGGAATCTCTGCGCGAAAGCGCACCTCATCTGTGGCCAAGGGCTTCAGGGACATTTGCCCCGGGCGGGGGTGGCGGCAAGGCTGCATTCAAGCGCTCCGAAATGACCTCCGAGCAGAAGCGCGACTTCCAGCGCAAGCACGGCCAAACCGCATATCTCGCATTGCCCAAGTAAGGGGATTGACCCATGGCTACAACCGTTAACAGCGACCTGATCATCTACAACGATGAGGCGCAAACCGCATACCTGGAGCGTGTCCAGGACAACCTGGACGTGTTCAACGCATCGTCCAACGGCGCGATGGTGCTGGACAACGAGCTGATCGAAGGCGACTTCCGCAAGCGCGCGCTTTACAAGCTGAACGGCTCTCTGGAGCATCGCGACGTCAACTCCGACGGCAAGGTAACTGCTAAGAAGATCAGCGCCGGCGAAGCTGTCGGCGTCAAAGCTCCCTGGAAGTACGGCCCGTACCAGACCACCGAAGAGGCGTTCAAGCGCCGCGGTCGTCCGGTCGAGGAGTTCTCCCAGATCGTCGGTGCCGACGTTGCTGATGCGACCCTGGAAGGCTTCATCCAGTACGCAACTGCTGGCCTGCGTGCGGCCATCGGCTCCAACGCTGACATGGTGGTCTCGGCTAACATCGAAACCGATGGGAAGAAGACGCTGACTCGCGGTATGCGCAAGTTCGGCGACAAGTTCGGCCGTATTGCTCTGTGGGTCATGCACTCCAGCGCCTACTTCGACATCGTCGACGAAGCCATCACCAACAAGATCTATGAAGAAGCTGGCGTCGTAATCTACGGCGGTCTGCCGGGCACCCTGGGTAAGCCGGTACTGGTAACCGATACCGCGCCGTCGGACGTGATTTTCGGCCTGCTGCCAAACGCCGTGACCATTACCGAGTCGCAGGCGCCGGGCTTCCGTTCCTACGAAGTGAACGACGAAGAAAACCTGAGCATCGGCTACCGGGCTGAAGGCACCGTGAACATCGATGTGCTGGGTTACAGCTGGAAAGCCACCACTGGCGGCTCCAACCCGACCCTGGCTGCCGTTGGCTCCGCTGCCAACTGGGTCAAACATGCGGGCAGCAACAAGGTTACCGCCGGCGTGATGATCACGCTGACCCCAACGCCTTCTGTTACTGGCGGTTAAGCCTCAAACTCAACGCGCGGTCAGCAATGGCCGCCTTGGAGAAACACATGGAACTGACTTACAGCAACCAGCTGAGCGGCTTCGACCCGGAGAAGCGTTACCGCAATCCGGAACACTTCGATAAGCCCGAAGCGGGTGTGACCAGCGTGCTGGTGATTGGCGATTGGCCGAGCGTGGTCAATGCGTACGAAGCAGCCGGCATCGATGTGTCGGTGAAGGAAGCCAAGCGGGCGCAGATTGTTGGTGCGGGCAACCAAGCCGGAATGGAAAAGGTTATCGCGGCTTTGCGTGCTGAGCATGGATCGATCCAGATCCTTGTTGACGGCCTGGAAGCTGGCGAAATCCATCGTCCAGAGTCTGGCGACCTAGCGTTGCGCTTGTTTGACGTGCTGGGCAACATCCATGCTTCGGTAGGTGAGCTGACCACTGAGCGTAACGGCTTGGCCTTGACTGTCGATGCACTTCGCGGAGAGGTTGAAGCGCTGAAGAAGTCTACCCTCGCACCGCTGGCTGACGAGGCCGGTGAAATCGCGGCGCTGAAAGCAAAGCTCGATGATGCCAAGGTCCAGTATCGGGCCAACGCTTCGAAAGAATCCCTGGAAAAGCTCGTAGCTGAGCTGCCCAAGGAGTAATACTGCTGGCTGTCGGTGACCCGGCGGCCAATCTTCAAACCATTGCAGCGAGTTGACGCATGACACTCATCATCGAGGACGGCACCGGCAAGCCTGACGCCGAAAGCTACGCGAGCGCCGAGGACCTGGCCCTGTATGCCGTGAAATTCGGCACGGTCATCCCCGCAGGTGTTCCCGAGCAGGACGCGTTGCTTCGCCGCGCCGCCTTGGCGATGGATGGCATGAAGTGGAAAGGGCGTAAGACGAACAGCGAGCAGGCCTTGTCCTGGCCGCGCCGGGAGGTGCTGCTGGATCAGGAGATCAAGCCAGACAACTACCTTCCCGCGCGAATCCAGTACGGGCAGATGGCCCTGGCCGCCGAGATCCATCAGGACGACATCGACCCGGTGGAGAAGCGCAAAGGTGCAGTGCTGCTGGATCGTGTTGAGGGAGCGGTGACGCGGCAGTATGCGGCGATCCCGTCCACCAGCAACCGGCTTTTGCCGGCGGCACCGGATCGGCCAAGCGCCACTCAGTTTGCGGATTATTTGCAGAAGCGTGGCCTGTTCGCTGTTCGTGCATAATTGTAATACGGGGGAATGCGCAGGCTGATGCGCGAGGAAGCTACACGGGTTTGCCGGTGAAATTCCGGTGCTCCTGCAGGGTTTGCGACCAGCGTTGCCGGTTCGAGTCCGGACGGAGCCTTGTATGCCGGGATCAGCTCCGGCGTCCCGCACCCATTCAAAGGCCCAGCCATAGCGCTGGGCTTTTCACATCTGGAGCCGCCATGGCCTTCTACGACGAAATGGCCGTGATGGCTCTGGAGATGATCACAGAGTTCGGCCAGTCCGTGACCATCAGCAAGCCGGAGCCGGGCGAGTACGACCCGGACATCGGCGGCGAAGCGCCAGGCGCCACTGTCGAGCAAATCGCCCAAGGTATCCTGCTCGACTTCACCGGCCAAGAATTCCAAAACAACAGTCTCATCCGGCAAGGCGACAAGAAACTCAAGATCGCCGCGCAGGGATTGGCCTGGGTGCCCGGCCTACTCGACAAAGTGGTCGTCCAGGGCCGCACGTGGTCAATCGTGCCCCCAATGAAAGAGATCAACCCCGCCGGCACGCCGATCCTGTATGAGCTGCAGGTGCGCTCGTGAGCCGAGCAGGCGCTGGCCAATCCGGCAGTTTCGCCCTGAGCCTGGCAGAGTTCGCCGCCCAGACGGGTGAAGCCATCGATGCCAGCGTGCGTGAAATCATCATCGAGGTCGGCAGCAGCCTGATTCGAATGTCCCCCGTGGGTAACCCGGAGATCTGGGCGCAGAACGCAGCGGCCACCCAGTACAACAAGGCTGTCGACGATCACAACAGCGCGCTGCGCAACGACCCGGACAATCTCACGAAGGGCGGTAGGCTCAAGAAGGGCCGAAAGCTCAACGACGGCATGGACATCAAGGCGCCAGAGGGCTACGTCGGCGGCAGGTTCCGTGCGAACTGGCACATATCGCTCGGCGTGGTCGAGAACGTCACCTTTGACGAGGTAGACCCGAGCGGCGCCGAAACCACTGCGGCGCTGGTTGCTGCGATGAGCGACTTCACCGCCGGCCAGATGGCCTACATCATCAACAACTTGCCCTACGCGATTCCGCTGGAGTTCGGCCATTCCACCCAGGCCCCCGGCGGAATGGTCCGGGTAACCGTGGCTCGCTTTCAGCAGATCGTGCTGGAGGCCATCAGGAACAACCAGGTATGAAGTTCGAAGACGTGCCGGTTCGCCCGGTGATGCGCTATACGCTTTGCGAGTGCGGCGGAAGGCTGCTGCAAGTCGAATACGCCCCGGTACTGCTGTCGTTTCCTGCGCAGTACCTTCACCAGTGTGCCCTCTGCGGCCGACAGAAGAGCTTGCGCGGAGTATCGCCTACGCTTGTGTACGAGGTGGCCTGATGTCGCATGCAATCATCGCTTCGATCTACGAGGCAAAGCTGATTGCCTGGAACAATGCCAGGCCGGAAAAGCTGGGGATCGTCTTCGAAAACAAGAGCTACAAGCCTGCGGTCGACGAAACCTACCTGCGGGCGTTCACGATTCCGGGCGATACCGCGAGCAACACGCTCGGCGGCGATCACCGGCTGTTCACCGGAGTGTTCCAGGTGAGCATCATCGCGCCGGCGGGCACTGGGAAGACCAAGACGAACCCTATTGCGTTCGAGCTGGTCGGCTTGTTCCCGCTATACGCCAGGGACACGAAGGGCTCGGTCACCGTGGTGACCATGTCGCCAGTCGACCCGGGCCCTGGCATCAGCGGTGATTCCACCTACACCGTTCCAGTCTCGTTCTTGTACCGAGCCGACACCAATTGAGCGGCTCGCGCTAGAATCGCTCCACGTAAATGGGTAGGTAGGGGCGTCACCATGGATGAAGATACAAAAGCGCGATTACAGTGGCTGGATGAGTCGGCAGATGATCACGCCTGGAACAACCGCGACGAGATTATTGCCAGCGACAGGTGCATCTGCACTGCGTGCGGGGAATGGTCTACGCCGAGTCAAATTACGAAGTGGTATCTGGAAAAGCATGCCTGTTGTCCTTCCTGCGGCCTTACCGGCGTCGTCATTGGTTCCAAATCTGGGCTGCCTCTTGAGGCTTATCAAGACTGCCGTAATCCTGAATAACGTAACCGCCAAATAATTCGCCCATTGGGCAATCCCAAGAACCCGCCATTGAGCGGGTTTTTTCACATCTGCAAAGAGGAAATACCCATGGGCTACAAAATTCCGGACGGCGGCACCTTCCAGCACGGTGCAACCTATGGCCCGGACATCCCGTTTTCGGCACTGAGCAACGCGGCTGAGGCCGTGGCCACTGTGACTGGCGGCACGCTGTCGGCTGGCGACATCGTGATCGTCACATCCGGCTGGACTCGCCTGGGTAATCGGGTTGTGCGTGTGAAAGCTGCCACTGCCACCGCCATCACCCTCGACGGCATCGACACCACCGACGTGCAGGTCTACCCGGCCGGCTCCGGCATCGGCTCGCTGAAGAAGGTGCTGACCTGGGTGCAGATTCCGCAAATCACTGACGTGGCTTTCGCCGGCGGCACCCAGAACTATCTGGACGTGGTGTTCCTGGAAGATAAGCAAGGCCGCCAGATGCCAACCGACAAAGCGGCGGCCAGTTTGGCGCTGACCATTGCGGATGACCCGGGCCAGGCGTTCAACGCCATCCTTCGCGCCGCTGATGCCAGCCAGACCATTCAGGCTGCGCGCCTGAACCTGCCAGGCAACGACACTCTGTTCTACGGCGCCTTCACCTCGTTCTCCAACCAGCCGACCGTGTCCCGCAGCAACTTGCTGACCCGGACTGTGAACCTGGCGCTGCAGGGCGAACCGACCCGCTACCTGACAGCGGTGGCGTAACCCATGGCAAAGATCAGAATCGCCCAAAACCCGACGTTCAAGGCCTTCGTGTCGATCCCTATCGTTGGGGGTGAGCCCGAGAAAATCGAGTTCACCTTCAAGTATCGTGATCGCCCGGGGCTTGCCGCTTTGTTTGATGAGTGGAACCTGAAGCGCGATGAAGCTCGGACCTCCCTGGGCGAAAGCCCAACGCTTTCCGAAATCGTTGTTGCTGACACTGAGCAGCAGTCGCAGCAGATCAAGGACCTCGTGGTTGGCTGGGGCTTCGACGACAAGTTCGACGACAAGAGCATTCGTGCGCTGGTGACGTCCTGCCAGGGCGCTGCTGAGGCGGTCGTGAATGCGTACCAGAGCGCATTCAGTCAGGCCCGCTTGGGAAACTGACGGACGCCGCCCGCGCACTCTATGCGCCGGCGGCACCTGCTGAGTTGATGGGCCTGTTCGGGCTCACCCCGGGTGACCTTGAAGAGGTGACCGAGGTCTGGCCCTGCAACTGGCCGGCGTTCTTCCTGTTCAACCGGATGTCGACTCAGTGGCGGGCGGGCGCCGGCGGCGCGATCGGCCTCGATTACAACTGCATCCGCGACGTGGCCGGGTTCCTCGGAATCAAGAAAAAGAAACTCGCTGAAATCTTCCCTGACCTTCAGGTGCTGGAAGGCGAAGCCCTGCGCGTCATGGCGGAGGAAAGGGAAAACAGCCCGTGAGCACGGGCACTTATTCAAGGTGAGTCGATGAACATTGCAGAGCTCGGCGTCAAGATCGACTCGGCCGATGCAATCCAGGCGAAAACCAGCCTGGATGAGATGGCGAAGGCCGGCGGCCGGGCCGAGCAATCCGCCGTCAGCCTGATGAATGAAATGCAGGCGCTGGAGAAATCACTTTCCACCAGTGCCAAGACTACGCAGGACCTGGCAAAGCAGCGTGATGCGCTCACCAAGCTGACCAAGACCGGCGCCTATGGCGAGGCCGAGGCGGCGAAGCTCTCGGCGCAGCTCGATAAGCAGCAAATCGCCTTGGCCAAGTCAGCGATGGACGAACAGAAGGCCCTGAACAGCCTGCTGGGTGCCATCGACCCGGCCCGGGCCGCATTTGTAAAGCTGGATACCCAGGTTGAGCAGCTGGGTAAGCACCTGGATGCGGGTCGTATCAACCAAGAGCAATACAACCAGGCCCTGAAGAAGATCGATGGCAAGTATGCCGAGATCGACAAGACGAGTTCGGCGTTTGCCGGCCTCGGCCTGAACACCAAAGCCGCCAGGCAGAACGTGGTTCAGCTAGGAAACGCTCTGGCTGAAGGCAACATCCGCGTTGCAGCGCACAACGTTCTGGAGCTGGGGACCAATGCCGGCGCTTCGGCCGTTCGGATCGCAGCCATGGCCGCGCCTATTGGGCTTGCTGTAGCAGCGATCGGCGCGCTGGCTTATGGATTTGTTCAGGGCAGAGCCGAAACCGACAAATACAACAAGTCTCTGATCCTCACCGGCAACTATGCAGGCGTCAGTGCCGGGCAGCTCGGCGATATGGCGCGCCAGGTCAGCGCTACTGTCGGATCTACGGGGCAAGCAGCCTCTGTCTTGGCCCTGCTGGCTGACAATGGGAAGATCGCAGGTGCGAGCTTTACCGAGATCACTCAGGCCGCCGTGTCGATGCAGGAAGCGACCGGCAAGGCCGTGAGCGAGACGGTTGCCGAGTTTTCCAAGCTGGCTGACGATCCGGTCAAGGCGTCCGCCGCGCTAAACGAGCAGTACCACTACCTGACTGCCTCGGTTTACTCGCAAATCGTGGCCCTTGAGAAACAAGGCGATCACGCCGGCGCCGTAAAGCTCGCGACCGATGCCTACGCTGATGCGATCAATGAGCGCACTCCGAAGATTCTGGCAAACCTCAGTCTTTGGGAAAAGGCCTACAACGCCGTGGCGCGCGCCGCCGACGGGATCAAGAATATTGGCCGTCGCGACATCAACGCGGATATTGAAAGTGCGAAGGCGGACCTGCTTGAAGCGCAAAACATGGACGGTTTGTTCCAAAACAAAAAGTCCAAAGACGCGCTGATTGAGTTTCGGCAAAACCGCCTAAACATGCTGGAAGATGAGAAGGCGGCCCAAGCCGATATCGCCAAGTGGGAGGGTGACCAAGCTAAGGCCCAAGGCGAAGCCGTATCGTCGATGGCTAAAATCGATGCTTTGACTAAATCGTCATGGACGAATGAGCAGAAGCGCGCCGATGCGCTCAAGGACTACAAAAAGCAACTCGACGATATCCGCAAGGTAGCGCCGAACGATCCTCGCCTGGCTCAGGCAACGGTTGACAAAAACATCGCCAATATCAACGACAAGTTCAAAGACCCAAAGGCCGCCGGTTCACAGGTCGACTTAACCAATTTCAACAACACCAAGAACGACTTGGCGGCGATCACCGACACCTACAAAAATTACCAGAAGGAACTGGAAGCGGCTCAAAAGGCTGGCTTGCTTTCCGAGGAAGACTATCTGCTGCGGCGCCAGGCGTTGATCGGCAATCAGCTCGACCAAACCAAGGCGGCCTACGAGGCAGAGATTGCAGCGCTTGAGGCCGCCAAAGGCAAGAAGACCACGTCGGCCGCGCAGACCATCCAGCTCGACCAGAAGATCGCTGACGCGCGAGCGGGAATGGTCAAGGCGCAGAAGGACGCTGATAGCCAGCTTGAAGTGTTGGCGACCAACGAGACCGGGCGCCTGGCGAAGCAAGAGCGCGCGATCAGCACCTACGTGCAGGCACTGGGGCAGCAACAGAGAGCCCTGGAGCTTGCCGGGCAGCGCGCCGTGATTGGCGTAGGCCAGGGTGACCGCCAGAACGCACTCAGCGGCGAACTGAACAACCAACAGGATCGATTTGCTCAGCAGTCGCTCGAGCTTGCCAACCAGAAGTCTGACCCGTCGCGGAACATGTCAGAGGAGGAGTTCAAGCGTAAGTCGCAGGCGCTCGCCGACGCGAACAAGGCTGCCACTGACCAGATTCGGCAAAACTACGCGGATGTGGAAAATGCGCAGGGTGATTGGACCAAAGGTGCAACAGCGGCGTGGGACAACTACTTGGATTCGGCTCGCAACGTCGCCGGGCAGACAAAAAGCCTGTTCGGCAATGCCTTTAGCTCCATGGAAGACGCCGTCGTCAACTTCGCCATGACTGGGAAGCTTTCCTTTGCGGACTTCACAAAGTCGATTTTGGCGGATATGGCGCGTATCGCGACCCGTCAGGCGAGCTCGGCATTGCTTGGCAGTTTGGTTGGCGCAGCGGCGAGCTACTTCGGTGGAAGCTCCGCCGGTGGCAATGGGCTGGCTGCTGGATCAGCTGGTGCCGCGTCTTCAAACCTTGGCGCCTCGGCTGGCGGCTATTCCGGCACCTACTTCCCGCAAGCTTTGGGCGGCGCCTGGTCGGGCGGTGTGCAGATGTTCGCCGACGGCGGCGCCTTCACCAATTCAATCGTCAGTAAGCCCACGGCGTTCGGTATGGCCAACGGCAAAACCGGTGTCATGGGGGAGGCTGGAGCAGAGGCGATCATGCCACTGACTCGCACATCCAGCGGCAAGCTTGGTGTTATGGCGATGGGCGGCGGCGGGGCGGGTGCAACGCAGATCAACGTCGCGGTGCATATCGACGGAGACGGCAACGCATCATCCTCCGCCGACGCGCCTGGCTACGACCTGTTCGGCAAGGAGCTGGCGGCTTTTGTGGAGCAGAAGTACCAGCAGATGCGCAACAAGGACATGGGCCAGGGCGGCGTCATCAACAAAGCAATCAAGGGGCGCTGATGGCAATCGAACGATTTACATGGGCAACGGAGAAGGGCGCGGAAGGGGAGATTACCCAGCGCGTCCGGACCAAAAAGTTCGGCGATGGCTATGAGCAGTCGGTCGAGGACGGACTGAACAATCAGTCGGAATCCTGGCCGGTGACGTTTACCGGTATGGCCGCGCGAATCCTGGAGATCAGGAAGTTCCTCGACAAGCACAAAGGGGCAAAGGCGTTTCTCTGGACGCCACCACTCGGCGTGCTCGGGCTCTACAAGTGCAACGGCTACAAGCCTGTTCACCGTGGCGGCCAGGTCTACGCCATCACCGCCACCTTCCAGCAAACCTTTCACCCCTGAGATAACGGCCCATGGCACTGATCACGGACATCCAGAAACTGGAGCCCGGCGGCGAAATCCGCCTATTCGAAATTGACGGGACCGAGTACGGCGCCGATTACCTGCGCTTTCACGGTCACGCCATCCCGCACACACCGGACGAACTATTGGCATACGAGGGATCGGAAGCCGATCTGCCGGCAAAGTCGATTTGGTGGCAGGGTGCCGAGTACGCGGCCTGGCCGGTGCAGATAGAAGGCATTGGCTCAAGTAGCGACGGCACGGCCACCCGGCCGACATTCGCCGCTGGCAACGTCAACGGTCGCGTGACGGCGCTGTGCCTGGCCTTCGAGGACATGCTGAAATTCAAGTTGACGGTCCGCGAGACCCTGGCCAAGTACCTGGACGCAGCCAACTTCCCCGAAGGCAACCCTACTGCTGATCCGACACAGGAAGCGCTGGAGATCTGGTACATCGACCAGAAAACCAGCGAGGACGGAGAGGCTGTGGTCTGGGAGCTTTCGTCCCCGGGCGAGATCGACAACCACGGACTGCCCGGCCGGCAGATGACGACGTTCTGCCACTGGGCCATGACCAATGGTTACCGTGGGCCTGACTGTGGCTACACCGGCGGGGCCATGTTCGACGACGAGGACAACCTCACGGATGACCCAGCCAAGGACCAGTGCAAGGGTTGCTTGTCTTCCTGCAAGAAGCGCTTCGGCGAAAACAACGAACTCTCCTTCGGCGGTTTCCCCGCTGTGTCCCTTATTGCCAGGAGCTGACCATGCGCAAGCACATTATTGCGGGGATCAAGGCGCATGCGGCGGCGGAGTATCCGCGCGAGTGCTGTGGCCTGCTGCTGGCCATCGGTCGTAAGCAGAAATATTTCCCGTGCCGAAACATCGCCACGGAGCCAAGCGAAGAGTTCCGGCTCGACCCCGAGGACTATGTCGCGGCGGAAGATCTGGGCGAAGTGATCGGCATTGTTCACTCCCACCCGGACGCAACCAGCAGGCCGTCACCGCATGACTTGGCGATGTGCGAGGCCACGGCCCTGCCCTGGCACATTTTGTCGTGGCCTGAGGGCGACCTGCGCACGATCACCCCGACGGGCAACACGCCGCTGCTCAAGCGGCCGTTTGTGCACGGCGCTTGGGACTGTTGGCAGGTCTGCGCCGATTGGTACCAGCGCGAATGGAGAATTGAGTTCGAAGCTTTCCAGCGCATCGATGGCTGGTGGGAGAGTGCGGAGCACGCCAGTTTGTACGAGCATCACTACGAGGACGCCGGATTCGTCCGTGTCGCCCGGCCACAACGTGGAGACCTGATCGTCATGCACGTTGGGCGGACGGTTCACCCCAACCATGCAGGGATCTACCTGGGCACTGATCCAGCTCTACCTGGTGAAGAGTCGGGTACGTTCGGCATCGGTCCATTCCTACTACACCATCTTTACGGAAGGCCATCTGAGATCATTGTCTTTGGCGGACCTTGGTATGACCGAACCAGCTTGATTCTCCGGCACAAAGACGCCATGAGCCAATTGAAATAATTTTATTTAGCGCCAGAGTCGCTGAATTCTGCAGCTTCTGGATGTTGCAGCATCGTCGCTCAACTACACTGTGCACAGCAAAACCGTTTTCCCCTCGGATGTCCTCAATTTTCGCCAGAAGATGCCGATAGGACTGGTGTGATCACAGAGGCGACTTCCTATGTTCAACGCTAACCTTAAGAAACAGCTTCAATTTCAAAATAATGAGCTGTTGGAGCTGCGCCAGCTGCGCGATGGCCTTAACCGTGAAATGTTAACTTTGAGTATCGACTCAACGTTTAGAATTACGGCATGTAACGACAATTTTGGAAAAGCACTGGGCTATGCTCCGGATAGTCTTTTAGGTCGCGCAATGGCAGAGATTGTGCCGCAGTACGTATCCAAGCTAGAGTGCTTTCATAACTTCCGATCCGCGGTTGCCGCAGGCAAATCGATCACCGACGATTATAGGTACCTTCATGCTGATGGCTCATTAGTCTGGATTCATGCACATTGGCAGCCAATCAAAGATGAGAGTGGCCAGTTGAGTCATGTTACTTGCTACGCTACTAACATTACTTCTCGAGTAGAAAAAGCTTCGGAAAATGCGTCATTCATTGAGGCGCTACTACGTTCTACAGCGGTGATCGAGTTCGATCTCTCTGGAAATGTACTGATGGCAAATGATCAATTTTTACAAGCTATGGGCTACAGCCTAAAACAAGCAAAAGGGAGCCATCACCGAGTTTTCTGTAAACCAGAGCAAGTTTCATCCCAAGAATACAATGATTTCTGGTCAGCGTTGAATAAAGGTGAGTTTGTTGCCGGCCGATTCGAGCGTTTAGACAGCCGCGGCCAAACGGTGTGGCTGGAAGCAACCTACAACCCGGTTTACGACACCGAAGGTAAACTTTGTAAAGTAGTAAAGTTCGCGACTGTGGTGACGGATCAGGTGGCCCGTGAGCAAGAAGTCAGCGGGGCAGCCCAAACAGCGTTTGAGATATCCCAGCAAACTGATATCAGCGCACAGCGAGGAGCTGTTGTCGTAAACGACACTATGCACACAATGCGTAAAATCGCCGCTGACATGCAGGCAGCCTCTGGGGGAGTAGAAGCGCTGGGCAAACAGTCATTGTTGATCAGCTCGATTATTCAGACGATTAGCAGCATCGCTCAGCAAACCAATCTTCTGGCTTTAAACGCTGCGATTGAAGCCGCTCGCGCAGGTGAGCAGGGTCGAGGCTTTGCCGTTGTTGCTGACGAGGTTCGACAATTGGCTGGGCGAACCAGCACGGCGACAGAAGAAATCGCATCGGTAGTTTTACAGAATCAGAAGCTGGTAGATGAGACCGTCACTGAAATGGCAAATAGCAAATCACAAGCGGAACAGGGCCTTGAGCTCGCCACCCAGGCAGGTCAGGTCATTGTCGAAATTCAGGATGGTGCGAAGCGAGTGGTCGACGCGGTGGGCAGGTTTGCGACCCAGGTTGCTTAGCGAACGAGGTAGTCCGGTAAGGCTGCCATTTTGAGGGCTAGGTTCATTCGTTGGAGAGTAACTTTAAAACGGCCCAGAGGCGTAGCTTCTGAGACAACGCACTATTTGTTGGTGAGTTACTGGATTGCCAGTAAGAGACTGGCGGTACTTAAACTAGCGCGTATTGCAGCGCATCAAATTGATCAAGGCTCGCTTCGGCGGGCTTTTTTATCGCCTGGAGAAAAGCAAATGGCGGCACTTGCCGTTAATTATCAGCCTATGACCACGATCCTGCTCTACGGACAGCTTCGTCAGTTTGGTAAGTCCTTTCGGATGGCCGTAAGGACGCCGGCAGAAGCAGTTAAGGCCCTGTGCGTGCAAATTCCAGGGTTCGAGCGATTCTTGTCCAACGCCAAGTCCCGTGGGATCGAGTTCGCCGTATTTCGCGGCAAGACAAACCTAGCTGAGAAGGAACTTGAGTTCTCGGGGGAGGGTGATATTCGCATTGCCCCGGTGATAACCGGCAGTAAGCGCGGCGGAGCGCTGCAAACCATTGTCGGCGCAGTACTGATCGTTGTCGGGCTGGTCATCACCGGCGGAACCTTTGGCGCGGGTGCACCGTTTGGCTCAGCCTTGATCATGATGGGCGGCTCGATGCTGCTGGGCGGCGTTATCCAAATGCTCAGCCCCCAGGCCGGCGGCCTCAAGACCAGTGCGGCGCCGGAGAATACTCCCGGCTACGCCTTCGGTAGCGCCAAGAACACCACGGCATCCGGTAACCCGGTACCGCTCTGCATTGGCGAGCGCCGCTGGGGCGGCGCAATTATCAGTGCCGCGATTTACGCCGAAGATCAGATGTAAAGACCACCCGCAGCTCCAATGCCGGCCATGAGCCGGTTTTTTATTGTCCGGAGGAAAGCATGGGCGCAGCACGCAAGATTGATATCCACGGCGCCAAGGGCGGCGAAGAGAAGCCAAAAACGCCAACGGAAGCCCCGGACAGTCTGCGCTCGGTCGCTATTGCCAAGATGCTGATCGCTGTAGGGGAGGGCGAGTTCGAAGGAACACCAACCGCCAAGGACATCTACCTCGACAACACCCCACTGCAAGACCCTCAGGGGAACATGAACTTCCCGAACGTGAAGTGGGAATGGCGTACTGGCGCGGTCGACCAGACCTATATCCAGGGTATTCCGTCCGTCGAGAACGAGACCACCATCAGCACGGAGCTGCGTAGCGGCACGCCGTGGGTTCGGGCGATTAGCAACACTCAGCTTTCCGCTGTGCGCGTTCGATTCGCATGGCCAGCACTGCAATCCGTCGATGCGGACAACAACATCAACGGCTACCGCATTGAGTACAAGGTCGAGCTGGCCACCGATGGCGGCGCTTACAAGCAGGTGCTGAGTGAGGCTGTCGACGGCAAGACCACCAGCACCTATGAGCGCACTCGTCGCATTGATTTGCCCAAGGCAACTACCGGTTGGCTGATGCGCATCACCCGTCTGACTATCAACCAGAACAACAACAAAATCTCGGACACGATGCAGATCGCCGGCTTCACTGAGGTGATCGACGCGAAAATTCGCTACCCGAATACCGCGCTTCTCTACATCGAGTTCTCGGCAGAGCAGTTCCGCAGCATCCCGGCGGTGACCGTGGGCTGCAAGGCTCGAAAATGGTCAGTACCGAGCAACTATGACCCCGCATCGCGCACATACAGCGGCGTGTGGGACGGCACCTTCAAGGAGGCCTACACCAACAATCCGACCTGGGCGACGCTCGGCATCACCACGAACGACCGCTTCGGCCTGGGCCGCCGCATCAAGCCATGGATGGTCGACAAGTGGGAGCTGTATCGGATCTCGCAGTACTGCGACCAGTTGGTGCCGGACGGGAAGGGTGGCCAGGAGCCGCGCTTCATCTGCAACTTGAATCTGCAGAGCAAGGCTGATGCCTGGTCGCTGCTGCGCGATATCTCGGCGATCTACCGTGGGATGACCTACTGGGCCCAGGGCCAGGTATTCACCCTTTCGGATATGCCGCGCGCCACGGACTTCGACTTCGCTTACACCCGCGCAAACGTGATCGATGGCAAGTTCACCTACTCCAGCGCGTCGGAGCGCACCCGCTATACCCGCGCGCTGGTCAGCTACGACAACCCGCTC
This sequence comes from Pseudomonas sp. 14P_5.3_Bac1, assembly GCF_025466135.1. Classification (NCBI taxonomy): domain Bacteria; kingdom Pseudomonadati; phylum Pseudomonadota; class Gammaproteobacteria; order Pseudomonadales; family Pseudomonadaceae; genus Pseudomonas; species Pseudomonas sp. 14P_5.3_Bac1. The sequence goes on from NZ_JANLOF010000017.1 coordinate 66,302, forward strand.
AACAACTACGACACCGACGTCACGGCGGTGACCGACCAGAAGCTGCAGCGGCGTTACGGCGACAATCCGCTCGAGATCAGCGCAATCGGCTGCACCCGCGAATCCGAGGCTCAGCGCCGCGGGAAGTGGGCTCTGTTGACCAACTCCAAGGACCGGGCCGTTACCTTCAAGGTCGGCCTCGACGGGCGCATTCCGTTGCCAGGCTACGTGATCCCGATCGCAGACGAACTGCTCGCTGGCCGGCCAGTGGGCGGGCGCATCTCTGCGGTGAGCGGCAAGGTCATCACCCTGGACCGCGACACCCAGGCCAAGCCCGGCGACCGGCTTATCCTCAACCTGCCCGACGGCAAGTGCGAGGGGCGCACCGTGCAACTGGTGAGTGGCCGGAAAGTCACGGTGACCGTGGCTTATTCCGTGACGCCCGAAGCTGAACTGGTGTGGGCGCTGGATGCCGACGACTTGGCGATCCCGCTGTATCGGGTCGTGAGCGTGGCCCGGCCAGAGCCTGGCGTGTTCGAGATCTCGGCCGTGCAGTACGACCCGAGCAAGTTTGCGCACATCGACACCGGCGCGCGCCTGGAAGAGCGTCCTATCAGCGTTATCCCAATCACCGTGGTTCCGGCGCCGTCCGGCGTCATCCTGACATCGAGCTACGCCGTAAATCAGGGCATCGCGATCAGCACCATGAACATTTCGTGGCCAGCCGTCACCGGCGCCGTCGCGTACGACGTGGAGTGGCGTAAGGACAGCGGCAACTGGATCAAGGTGCAGCGCACTGGTTCGACCAGTGTCGACATCACTGGCATCTACTCAGGCGCCTACCTGGCCCGCGTGCGCTCGGTGAGCGCCTTTGAAATCTCCTCAGTCTGGAAGAGCTCTAACCTCACCAACCTTCAAGGCAAAACCGGCCTGCCGCCGGCGGTGTCGTTCCTGCGCACCACCAGCGAGCTGTTCGGCATCAGCATCAAGTGGGGTTTCCCAGCAGGTGCAGAGGACACCCAGCGCACCGAGCTGTGGTATGGCCCGGCGAACAACCTGGCGGCGGCTACCAAGCTGGCCGACCTGGCGTACCCGCAGGCCGACTATCGCATGCAGCAGTTGCTGGCGGGCGCTACGCTGTTCTTCTGGGCGCGCCTGGTGGACCGCACCGGCAACATCGGTCCGTTCTACCCGGTGGTGAATGGTGTGCTGGGCCAGGCCAGTTCGGACGCTGGGCCGATCCTTGAACAGATCAAGGGCCAGATCAACGAAACGTCGCTTGGGAAGACGCTCAACGACCGTATCAACCTTGTCGACGGCAATGGCCCGGGTTCGGTGAACAGCCGCATCAACACGGCCAAGAAGGAGCTGGAAGGCCTGATTGACCAGATCGTCGACGCCCTTGACTACGTTCCCAGCAAGGCCTACGCCTTGAACGACATTGTGCGAATGGGTCAGCACCTGTACCAGGCAAACGGCCCGGTACCGGCAAACAACCCGCCGCCGAACGCAACCTACTGGACCGACATCGGCACGGTAACGCAGACGGTAAACGCCCTGGTGACGCAGGTTCAGCAGAACTCGGCGACGATCAATCAGCATGGCCAGGACATCAGCGCCCAGGCGTCACAGTTGAATGCGGTGAGGACGACAGTCAACGATCCAGTCACCGGCGTGGTTGCCACAGCGTCGGGCTTGAGCACGCTAAAGACCTCAGTTACCACGCTGGACGGCAAGGTCAAAACCACCGCTGAACGCGTAGATGGCATCTACGTACAGGTCAATCCACCGCTGCAGGGCGACGATAGCGCGCTGATGGGGTCGGAGGCTGCCTACATTGGAGTTTGGTCCACTCAATCAGCATTGATCGAGGGGGATCTTGTCCAGGGGCAGAAAACCGAAGCCGTCGAGGTGAAGGTGGCGGCGACCGCCGCGGCAGTCGCCGCCGAGCAAACGGCAAGGATCAGCGGCGAGGGCGCGCTCGCGTCCAGCATCGAGACGCTGAAGACCTCGGTGGGTGGCAACACCCTGGCCATCCAGACCAACGCCACGGCCATTCAAACCGTCGACGGCAAGGTCACGGCAAATTGGACTGTGCGGTTGCAGTACGAAGCTGCCACCGGCCTCTACAAGTACGCGGGTATCGGGCTTGGGTTGGAGAACGGGCCGGGCGGT